>CAYTNZ010000063.1:0-5861 GCA_964439285.1 uncultured Clostridia bacterium
CGCCGCGATTTATCTTTTTTAGATAAACCGCAGCGGTTTTTATAATACAAGAAGTAGTAGACTTGCTTGCAAGAATTTTTAAGACTTTGCCGACAGGCAAAAGATTTACTTCGCATAGTTTATATTATCCTCTATATTGGGGAAAAGATATTAATTTAGGATTTAGGCTCTTTAGTCATATGAAATCAAGTAAATCCACGTGGACAATTCAGTTAGACCAAAAAATTTATTTGAAAGGTAAAGACCTGATTTACGGAGCAGTTCTTTGTTCTAACCCTAAAAAAAACGAAAAATTACTTCGTAAAACATATCCTGATATTTTTAAAACAAATAAATTATAAATCAAAAAAATTTAAAACTTATTTAAATCGCAAAAGCGGCAGATTAAAAATCTGCCGCTGTTTATATCTATCGGTGAATTATACTATCGAGTGCCCCTACTTTTTAACTTTTGCTTTGTTTATTTAATACATATTTTATTATTTGATACACTACAACCATAACAACTACGGCTATGACTATATAAAATAAAATAGTTGTAAAAGCAGGAAAAGCGGAACACACGCAAGTTATTAAAATCCCTGCGGTTACGTTTCCTAAAAACGCCGAAACAATGCTTTGCCACACGTTTAAACCCGAAAAAACCGCTATCGCCGCGCCCGTCCATACCCCCGTTAAAGGTAACGGTACTGTCACGAACAAAAAAACGCCCAACATTTTAAAAAAGATTTTTTTGTTCTGCGTTTTTTGCAAGTTGCAAAAAGTTTTATTTTCTTTTACCGAACGCTCGAAACGTTCGGTAATTTTTTTTAATAATTTTGTCTTTTTTAGTAATTTTACGACGGGATTCAACAAAAACGAAAGTAAAAGCGTTACTATCAATCCGCCTAAAAGTCCGCAAAAAAGCGCGAGCGCGCCCGAAAGCGCGTTATCGCCCCAAAACGCTTTACTCATACCAAACGGTATTGCGCCTTTAAGTTCGATAATAGGAATTATAGATATTAAAACGGTAGCAAGCCACACGTTTTGCCCGAATACGCTTGCAAACAATTTTGAAATTTGTTCCGTTACACTCGTTGCCAATATAAATTGCATATTATTCATATAGTTTTATAAAAAACTTAGCAAACTTTTGCTATACTAAATTTTTAATTGCGTTTAGTAAATCGGCTTCGCCAACCCCTATTAAAGCCGCCTGTTCTTCTACCTTTGCATGTGAAATAAACGCTTGCGGCGCACCGACGATTTTTAAATTTACGCAAACGCCCTTTTGCGCGTAATATTCGGCAACCGCCGAGCCGAAACCGCCTGACGCGTACCCTTCTTCGAACGTTACGAGTTTTTTATTCGCAAGTTTATCAAGATGCAAAGTATCGAGCGGCGAAACGGTTCGAGCGTTTATAACCCCGAACTCGACCGAACTATTTTTTCTTGCGGACAACGCGCGTGCCACGGCGCGAGCGCCCGACGCTAAAACGTAAATTTCGTCGCCCTTTTCAAGTTCTTGCCATAAATTATTTTCAAAATCGTAATCGTCCATACCCGTATTTTCGATTTTTCCGTTAGGATAACGTATCGCCACGGGGCAACAAAGTTCAAGCGCGTAATTAAACATTGCCGACATTTCTTTTGCGTCTTTCGGCGAAAAAACTTTTAAATTGGGGATAGAGCGCAAAAAGGAAATATCGAACATTCCTTGATGAGTTTTTCCGTCCGAACCCGTAAGCCCTGCTCTGTCTACCATAAAAACAACGGGCAAATTTTGTATGCACACGTCGTGCACTATATTGTCGTACGCTCTTTGCAAAAAAGTAGAATATATGCACACTACGGGTTTAAGTCCGCCTTTTGCCATACCTGCCGCCATGGTAACGGCATACCCTTCGCAAATACCTGCGTCGAAAAAGCGATTCGGGAATTTTTTAGAAAAATCGAATAACCCTACCCCGTCGCGTATAGCCGCGCACACGGCCACTTTTTTATCGTTTTTTTCAGCCGCTTTGATAAGCGTATCGCTTACGTTTTCGGCAAAGGTGTTTTCGCTTACCTTTAAATCAGCCCCTATTCCGTGATAGAGCGACGGGTCTTTTTCGGCTACTTCGAGCCCGCACCCCTTACGCGTCGCTATATGCAAAAACACAGGTCTGTCGTAATGTTTTAAATCCGAAAATACCGTTATAAGTTCTTCTAAATTATGCCCGTCGAGCGCGCCGATATACTTAAAACCGCAACGCTCGAAAAAAGAATTTTTATTAAGACTTCTTTTTATGTTGCGCTTTACTCTGCGCAAACATCTGCCGAACGCGTTCGTGTCTTTAAATACCTTTTTAACGAACGTATCGAACGTACGATAACGCTTTCGTGCGGTTATTTTACTTACCGCGCTATATAAAGCGGAAGTGTTTTTTCCTATCGACATACCGTTGTCGTTTAAAATAACTATAAGATTTTTAGGTTTATATTCGGACGAAAACATCGCTTCGAGCGCAAGCCCGTTAGAAAGCGACGCGTCGCCTATGACGCAAATTATTTTTTCGTTGCCGCCGATTTTATCGCGGGCATGGCAAAGTCCGAGCGCCGCGGCGATACTGTTGCCGCTGTGCCCTGCTATAAACGCGTCGTACTCGCTCTCGAAAGGGTCAGAAAAGCCCGAAAGCCCGTCTTTTAATCTTATGGTAGAAAAATTTTCGTCTCTGCCCGATAAAATTTTATGCGCGTAACTTTGATGCCCCACGTCGAATAAAAGTTTATCGACGGGAAAATCGAAAACTTTATGCAATGCAATAGTAAGTTCTACCACCCCTAAATTAGACGAAAGATGACCGCCGTTTTGTGTTACGGCGGAAATGATTTTTTCTCTCGTTTCGCTTGCAAGAGTTTGTAACTGTTTTAAATTGTAAGTTTTTATTTCTTGCGAAATTTCTTTCATATTATTTCCGTTTTTTATAATGTATTAAAAAGCAGTAGAATTTATTACGTACATTTTACATAAATATTGTATATTTGTCAAGCAGTGTTCGTTCGGCTTATCTGTTAGAAAATCGAACGCATTAAACCAAAAACTTGTTTCGTTACTTATAAAAAGCAAGAAAACCTGCTTTTTGCTGATGATCTAAAAGTAACGCATTTTTCTTTATAGGAATTGCTTTTAACGAAATTACGATATCTCCGCCTGCGGCAAAAATATTAACCACCGAAAGTGCCAAAAGCCAACATTTACAAAACACTACGGATAAAATCCCCGTTAAAATTCCTAAAATTAAAAAAGGTGCAAGGCTACCTAAAAGATATTGTAACTTTTTTATAGGCTTTTCGATTGCGCAATACGGCGTAAACGTTTTTTTGTCAAAACCCAATCTTATTTTTTTAAAGCCGCCGCAAGCGATTGCCCAAAATACAGCGTGAATAATCTCGTGCAAAGGAACGCTTACTAAAAGTAAGCCCAAAAACACGCCAATCTCCCAAAGTTTTAAATAAAAACAGTCTGCGAAAACAACGTACAAAACTACGATAACGGCAGCGAACGGAAGTGCCGCCAAAAACATAAAAAACGTGCCTTTTTCGAGCGGCACGGTGCAGTCTTTTACCGTATACCCCTGCTTTATAAGCACGTTTACGCTGTTTTCAAAACGCTTTGCTATTTGTTGTTCTTTTTCTTTGTTCATCAGTCGAAAATAGGCGTCGAAAGATACCTGTCGCCAGAATCGGGTAAAAGCACTACTATATTTTTACCCTTGTTTTCCGCACGCTCGGCAATAAGACGTGCGCCGTAAAGCGCCGCGCCCGAAGATATTCCGACAAGCAATCCTTCTTTTTTTGCAATAAGTTTTGAAAGTTCGTACGCCTTTGCGTCGGGAACGGCGATAACTTCGTCGTAAACGGACGTATCGAGCGCCTTAGGAATAAACCCCGCGCCTATGCCCTGTATATTGTGCGCGCCTGCGCTTTTTCCGCTTAAAACAGCCGACGTTTTCGGCTCGATTGCAATAACTTTTACGTTAGGGTTTTGCTCTTTTAAATATTTTCCCGTGCCCGAAATAGTTCCGCCGGTGCCTACGCAAGCGACAAAAACGTCTACGTTGCCGCCGCAATCTTGCCAAATCTCCGGACCTGTGGTAATATAATGAATTTCGGGATTGGCAGGGTTTTCGAACTGCGACGGAATAAAACTGTTTTTATTTTCTTTTGCAAGTTCTTCCGCCTTTTCTATAGCGCCCGTCATTCCTTTTTTTCCGTCGGTCAAAACAATTTCCGCCCCGTAAATTTTTAAAAGTTTACGACGTTCCACACTCATCGTTTCGGGCATCGTAAGAACAAGCCTATACCCTTTTACCGCACAAATCGCGGCAAGACCTATACCCGTATTTCCGCTCGTAGGCTCTATTATAAGAGTGCCTTTTTTTACTTTGCCTTGTTTTTCAGCGATTTCGAGCATAGAAAGCGCGGTTCTGTCTTTAATAGAGCCGGCAGGATTGAAATATTCGACCTTTGCGATTAAATTTGTCGAAAGGTTGAGTTCTTTTGCCAAATTATTAAGTTTAATAAGCGGCGTTTTGCCGATTTTTTGAATTATGTTTTCGTATATCATAAATTAAGCACACCTCGTATTATAACTAAAAAGCCGAACTTTAAAAATTTAAAAAGTCGGCTCTTAAAATTTTTATAACGTTACGAACAATTTAAAGTTCGCGAAAAATAATTATATCCGACCTTAGTAACGAAACGCAAAAGCGGAAACGGCATCCAACAGCATAGTGCGTTATACGAACGATAACGCAGTTTTTTGTATAACTTTTTATCTTTGTTTTTAATATATTTCCACAATTCTTTTAAGTCTTGTTTGCGCTGTTTTTTGTTGTCTTTTCCGTTAGACGTAAACATTTGAGTAAGCATCATGATAACCGAAAGACTGTGCAACATATATTTACAAAGCCCTTTTTCTTGGTTTTTGATTTCTTCGTAAGAATAGGCGTTTATCATTTCTTTTATAACGCGTATTTGCTGCTCGTAACGCTTTGTTATGTTTTCGAGCGTTACAGACTGGTCTGCCCTTCCTATAAAATAAAGGTACATATCTACGTCGAGATAGTATATCTTTTTTACGAACGGCAACGGCTTATACGAAAAAATGTTATCTACGTAAAAAGTATGCTTCGGAAGAACGGTATTGCTCGCCCTTAACACCTCGGTTTTATATACGATCGAATGCATCAATATCATTTCGCTCGTTTTAAAACGCTTAAAATCGCTCCACGTTATAAATTCGTTTGCACGGATACGTTTTTTGTAATCTCTTACGAAACGCTTATTTTCGTATACTTTGTCGTAAATAAAGTTTACGATATACAAATCCGCTTCGGTATTGTCTTTAATATGCTCTTTTATAGTGTTTATAAGCGTTTTTAATGCGGAAGGCTCTAATTTATCGTCTGAATCTACGACTTTATAATATAACCCTGTCGCGTTTCTTATGCCTTGGTTTACCCCTTCGCCATGACCGCCGTTTTCTTGATGAATAACCTTTATTACATCGGGATATTCGGCGGCATATTTATCGGCTATTTCGCCGGTGTTGTCTTTTGAGCCGTCGTTTACTATTATAATTTCTACTTCGTCGCCGCCGGTAAGCAACGTTTTTATACAGTTTTCCATATACGCGGCACTGTTATAACACGGCACGGCGAAAGTTATTAATTTTTCCGTTTTCATCTCTCTCCTTTTCCCCTGTTTTTCTATTATCAAGAGGTTTAAAGTTAATCGGCGTTACCATAAATACAAAATCTTAATTATATAAAACGCATATTCTGCTCGCTTAAACATATTTTATATACGCCGCATACATCAAACAAAGTCTATGTATA
>CAYTNZ010000064.1:0-5788 GCA_964439285.1 uncultured Clostridia bacterium
GATTTTAAAATAGAAGGCGAAAACGCATACGGTTATTTAAAAGCCGAAAAGGGCGTTCATCGTTTGGAGCGTATATCTCCGTTCGACTCTAATAAGAGAAGGCACACATCTTTCGCGTCGCTCGAAGTTATGCCCGAAATAGAGGACGAAGGCGATATAGAAATAAAATCAGAAGATTTAAAAGTTACTACTTATCGTTCGTCGGGTGCGGGCGGTCAGCACGTAAATAAAACCGAGTCGGCAATAAGAATACAGCACATTCCGACAGGTATAGTCGTTTCGTGTCAAAACGAGCGTTCGCAAATTCAAAACAGAGAAATGGCGATGAAAATGCTCAGAAGCAAACTAATCGAATTGCGCGAAAGCGAAAAAATGGAACACGAGCAAAACCTTAAAGGCGAAATAAAAAAAATAGAGTGGGGCAGCCAAATTCGCAGTTACGTTTTTTGCCCTTATACTTTGGTAAAAGACCACAGAACAGGTTGCGAAACGGGAAATATTCAGGCTGTAATGGACGGCGAAATAGAACCGTTTATAGTCGATTATCTTAAAAAAAGTTAATAAAATAATTCAGAATAGACCGTTAAAAAATAGTACTTGCTTTTGTTCGCGTTTTATTATGCGAATTAAAAGAGATAAGTTTTTAAATAGTTGAAAAAAATATGAAAACTCATTATTTTAAAAATTATAAAAGAATTTCGAATTTAATTTTCACCGTTGCGGTAGGCGTGTTGTTTTTAGCACTCGGCGTTATGGAATTTTTAGTGGTAAATAAAATTTGGGGCGTTGTATTTATGGTAATAGGCGCGCTGATTTTAATAGTTCCGCAATTTTATTTGCACGCCGGTTACACTTTTAAAGAGGGTAAAATACGTTATAACGGCGGTTTTTTTAAGGTAAAAGAAATAGAGTTGAAAGACGTGCCGGTATTGCTTATAACAGTAAACGACTATTATAAACAGTGGAAAGGTTATAGAACCGCGTATATTAAAGTAGACGGCGAAAAACTCCCCGTGCCTTCCTTATTGTTGCTCGAAAAAATAAATTCGCGCGATTTGCCTATGTGCGATACGGGAAACAACGCGAAAATCTGCTGTAAAGAAGATCTTAAAGCGGATATGTATTTAAATTTTAAATTTTTGCGCCAAATTATAGACAGCGGTTTTTCGGGCGATATATATATAATTGAATCGATATATCTTGCTTATCGCGCCAATTTCGATGCTATAATTCCTGAAAAGTTGAAAGATAAAACGTCGATATTTCGCCGTACGGTGTAAATTTTAAACGAAAAAAATCCGTAAACGCGTTGTTAAATAAAAAAGGTTGTTCCATGCGTTATTTAGAAAAAATTTTACAAAATCCTATAAAAGACGAGCCGATAATTTTAGGCATAGAAAGTTCGTGCGACGAAACCGCCGCGGCGATAATAAAAGGTCGCGAACTTTTATCGGACGAAATTATTTCGTCGGCTACCGTTCAAGCCGAATACGGCGGCGTCGTGCCCGAAATCGCGTCGCGCGCGCATACCGAAGCGATTGACGAAGTGGTAAATCGAGCCATAAAAAACGCAAATATTTCGTTGTCGCAAATAGACGCAATCGCCGTAACGTACGGGGCTGGGCTTATGGGCGCGTTGCTCGTAGGTTTGTCGTTTGCAAAGGCTTTGGCTTTTACGCTCGGCATTCCGCTTATTGCCGTAAATCATATACGCGGACATATGGCGGCGGCGTATCTTACCGATAAAAATTTAAAACCGCCTTTTATAACGCTTTTGGCGAGCGGCGGACATACTGCCGTTATATATACGCAAAGTTATTCGGAGTTTAAAATTTTGGGTTCTACGCGCGACGACGCCGCAGGCGAAGCGTTCGATAAAGCGGCAAGGGTTTTATCTTTGTCTTATCCCGGCGGACCGAATATAGAAAAACTCGCGAAAGAAGGTAAAAACAATATCCGCTTTCCGCAAATGTTAAAGGGCGAGAGCGGTTACGATTTTTCGTACAGCGGATTAAAAACTTCTATCATTAACTACTGCCATACTAAAGAGCAAAAGGGTGAAAGTTACGTAAGAGCCGACGTTGCGGCGTCTTTTCAGGCAAGTGCCGTAGACGTTTTAATCGAACGCGCCATACGTGCGGCAAAAGAATACGGCGCGGATACGATTGCCGCGGGCGGCGGCGTAATTGCCAACGGATATCTTAGAGAAAATTTAAAAAAGGCGTGCGACGCCGAAAATATAAAGTTGGTGTTGCCCGAAAAACGTTATTGTACCGACAACGCCGCGATGATTGCGTCCGAAGGTTTGGTGCAATATAAATTTAAAAATTTTGCTCCGCTTTCGCAAAACGTTGCCGCGCATATTCCGCTCGGCAAAAAAGGCAAGCAATAAAAAAGGAAAACAGTAAAAATAACGGATATTTAAAGTCTATTTCAAATTAAGTGTCCCCTAAAGTTTTTTAAACTTTCGGGGGCGCTTTTAAACGAGATAGGCTTTTTTAACGTTTTTTTTAATGTACGGGTATAAAAAACAAAAAAGCGTCTATAATTTAAAAACTTTTAAACGAAGTATTCGCGATTAATTTCGGCAAATAAGGATTTAAATATGAAAATAAGGGCGGTTTTGTTATCTTTAATATGTTTTGCTTTGGTGTTTTTGCCGCAAGTTTTAAATAAATCGTTAATATTTAAAAGGGGCGAAAGTTATACGATATATTCGGGCGCGTTAAGTTCTAACGCAAAAATAACCGTTTGCGAAAAGGGCAGCGAATGGTTTACAAAACTTACAACGTCAAACGTAACGGGCGAAAGCGTGTGTTATTGCGATAGTCAAACGGCATTTAGCGAAGCGGAGCGTTTAGGCGCTAAAATTTTGTTTTGCGAAAAAATAGAAAACGTTACCTGCTATTTTGCGTATACGCCGCGCGTAAAAAATTACGTTACGTTATACGGGCACAGAGTAAATATTCAAATTGCCGTTAGCGAAAATCGTTCTAAAATAGGCAGCCCTTTAATATTCGGAAGTTATTGATTTTTAAGTATTTAAAAAAATTAAAATTTAAGGTATAAAGTAAAATAATTTGGTCAAAAATCAGCGTATAAAAATATTTCGGAGGAAATTATGAAAGAAAAGAAAAACGAAATTTCACTAAAAAAGAGAAACTTGTATTTAATAGTAATAGGTGCCGCGCTGTTAATTTTAACGGCGATTGTAATTATAACGATAGTAGCCGCAACGAACGGTTCTAATACTAAAATCGAGCGTCCCGATAACGAACAGGTCGAAACTCCTAACGATGACGATAAGGATAAAGAAGACGAACAACCCACCGACACGAAAATAGTATTTTCGCTTCCCGTTCAAAACGCGACTGTTAAAACGACATACAGTTTTTGGTACAATTCTACTTTAAATCAGTACGGATTGCATAAAGGTATCGATTTTGCCGCCGAAGAAGGTACGCAAGTTTGCGCTGCGTACGGCGGTGTTATCGAAAGCATTACCGACGATTTACTCCACGGCGGAAGGGTGGTTATCGACCACGGTAACGGACTTAAAACCGTTTACGCGTCGATTGACGTCAATTCGTCGTTAAAAACGGGACAAACCGTTTCTACGGGCGACGTTATAGGCACTGTTTCAGGGGCTTCGGACGTTATGGGCAGAGAATATAACGAAGGCTCGCATTTGCATTTCGAAACGCTTGAAAACAATAACTATATCAATCCTACCGCGTATCTCGATATAGACGAAAAGTAAATATTTTACAGAATGCAAAATATTAAAAATCCTTGTGTTTTTTTGCAAAAACTTGCCGATTTTAAACTTACCCGTAAAAGCGTAAGGCGGCAAAACAATAAAATAATTTTCAAATTTCTCCCTTCTTAAAGTAAAATGAAGGAGCAAGGCGATATTGCTTTGCTCCTTCATTTTCATATATCGGTATGTTTAGTCATATATTAGTAAAGGTTTGTCGTTAAATTAACTATAAAAATTTTTTAAGGAGAAATAAATTGAAAAAAGTTTTTAACGTAGCGATAGTGCTTTTGCTGTTTTTTTCAACGCTGACTTTTGTCGCGTGCGAAAAAAATAATTCCGAGCGAAATTATTACAAAATAGATGCCGTGTACGACGAAAACACGAAAACTCTTTCGGCGGATATGAATTTTGTTTTCGTAAATACTACCGACGCCGAAATATCCGAACTTAAATTTAATCTTTTCGGTAACGCTTATAGAAAAGACGCAAAATATCGTCCCGTATCGGCAGGGTATACTTCGCTTGCGTATTATTCGGGCATAAATTACGGGAATTTAGACGTTAAAAGCGTAAAAGGCGACGTCGCCGAGTGGAAAATTTGCGGTCAAGACGAAAATATTTTGTCGGTAACGCTTTCAGAGAGTGTATTTCCCGATGAAAACTGTTCGCTCGAAATAGAGTATACGTTAACGCTCGCAAATATAAATCATCGAACGGGGGTTACGGCAAACACTGTAAATTTAGGAAATTTTTATCCTCAATTATGTGCGTACGACAACGGCTTTTACGAATGCGAATACTATACGTCGGGAGACCCTTTTTACAGCGAGTGCGCGGACTACGATATAACGCTTACCGCCGATTCGTCGTTTTTAGTGGCGGCAAGCGGCGAAAAAACGGAAGAACGCTTTGCCGGAAACAATACCGTGCATAAATATTCGCTTAAAAACGCACGCGATTTTTGTTTCGTGCTCGGCAAAGATTTTAACGTGCTCGAAAAAAAGGTTAACGACGTTTCCGTTTTATACTATTACTACGGCGACGTTTTAGCGGAAGAAAAGATTGAAATAAGCGCCGAGTGCATAAAATATTACGGCGAAACGTTCGGCGAATATCCGTATAAAACCTATTCGGTAGTGCAAACGGGATTTTGTTACGGTGGTATGGAATACCCTGCGCTGTCGATGGTGAGCGATACGTTATCCGGAATAAATTATAAGTACGTCATAGCGCACGAAACGGCGCATCAATGGTGGTATTCGGCGGTGGGAAATAACCAACTCGAAAACGCTTGGCAAGACGAAGGGCTTACCGAATATTCGACGGTTATGTTTTTCGAAAATCATCCCGAATACAAACTCGAAAAAAAATCGCTCGTTCAATCGGCGTATACTGCGTATAAGTCGTATTTCGACGTGTATTCTCAATTAAAACAAGAAGCCGATACGTCTATGAACAGAAAACTTTCCGAGTTTTCGGGCGATTACGAATACGTAAACGTAACGTATAACAAAGGCGTAATTTTATTCGATAATTTAAGAGAATCGCTCGGCGATAATAAATTTAAAAGCGGATTAAGTCGTTATTACTCGGAATATCGATATAAAATCGCAAAGCCAGAAAATTTGATTTCGTCCTTTCAAAAAACGGGGGTGGACGTGGTCGGTTTTTTCTCGTCTTATTTGAGCGGCAAGGCGGTTATATAAAACGCTTGTCAAACGTGTAAAAAAGGTGTAAAATAAAAAAGTGTTTTAAAGATTTTTAAAATAAGCGTGAAGTTTTAAATCGTTTAAAACTTGCAAGTCGCAAAAACCGTAAAACGTTTTAAGGAGTTTATAATGCCGATTTTACAATATAAATGCAAAAATTGCGGTAAAAAATTCGAAGAACTCGTCGCCAAATTCGACGACACCGTAAAATGCCCCGATTGCGGCGGCGAAAGCGTAAGAAATTACAGCGGAAACGTTTTTTCGGCAACGGGTTGTAAATCTAAACAGTGTTCGGGAAATTGCAAAACGTGCGGCGGCT
>CAYTNZ010000065.1:0-5759 GCA_964439285.1 uncultured Clostridia bacterium
GCGCTTCGAGTCTGTCGCGAGTAATAGCTCCGAGACAACGAACGCCGAGTCCGGGCCCCGGGAACGGCTGACGATAAACCATCGAATCGGGTAAGCCGAGTGCAACGCCGCACGCTCTTACTTCGTCTTTAAAGAGCATTTTTAAAGGTTCAACGAGTTCGAATTTCAAATCGTCGGGCAAACCGCCTACGTTATGATGGCTTTTTACGACTTTTGCGGTTTTAGTTCCGCTTTCTACTATATCGGGATAAATAGTACCTTGTGCAAGGAATTCTATGCCGTCGAGTTTTCTCGCTTCTTCTTCGAACACTCGAATAAACTCCGCGCCGATAATTTTACGTTTTTGTTCGGGGTCGGCAACGCCTGCAAGTTTATTTAAAAATCTGTCGGTCGCATCTACGTATACGAGATTCGCCTTCATTTCGTCTTTAAAAACTTTAATAACCTGCTCGGGTTCGCCTTTTCTTAAAAGCCCGTGATTTACGTGCACGCAAGTAAGTTGATTGCCTACCGCCTTTAATAAAAGCGCGGCAACAACGGAAGAATCAACTCCGCCCGAAAGCGCGAGAAGAACTTTTTTATCGCCGATTTGTTTACGCATAAGTTCAACTTGGTCGGCAATAAAGTTTTCCATATTCCAGTTAGCCGTAGCATTACAGGTATCGAAAACGAAAGATTTTAACGCTTTTGCGATATCCGCGTCCGCTTCGGGCATTTTGTTTACCTTGCCGTTTTCTTCGTAATCGAAAGTATAAATAGGATAACCGCTGTTTTTAACGTCGTCCGACAAAACTATTTTTTTGCCGTTTACAACGTCGTTAGGACCGCCGTTGGCAACAATACCGCGAACGTTGGGCATATTTTTAAGTTCGTTTAAAGTAACGTCGTAATTTGCGATTTCGCTGTATACGCCGAGTGCGCGAATAGCGCGCGCAACGTCGGTGTTACGCGTACTGCCCATATCTAAAACTACAATCATATCTTGTTTCATAATTAGTATCCTCAGTCGGTAAAGTTATCGAAATAACCTTGTATTAAAATAACGGGAGTTCCTTTATCGCCCGAGCCGCTGGTCAAGTCGCAAAGCGAACCGATTAAATCGGTCAGTCTTCTCGGCGTTGTACCTTGCGAAGCCATATTGCCTACGAGATTGCCGTCTTTTTCGCGAATTCTTGCAGAAATGGCATTTTTCAATTCGTCGCCCGATAAATCCTTATAATCGTTATCGGCTAAATATTTAAGTTTAATTTCGTTAGGCGTGCCTTCTAAGCCTTCGGTATTCGCAACCGAAACGCAAGGGTCGGCAAGTTCCCAAATTTTGCCTACGGGGTCTTTAAACGCACCGTCGCCGTAAACCATAACTTCTACGTGTTTACCCGTTTTATCGAAAATACCCTTTTGAATATCGTATACCAAATCGTTACATTCTTTAGGGAAAAGTTTAATTTTATCTTCGGTCGATTTATTCGAACCCAAAAGACCGTACTTTTCGTTGCAACCGCTACCGTCTATAGACGAAGTTAAAATATCGTCTAAACCGCAAACGATTTTTGCGCCCGCATCTTTTAAAATACGTTTTGTTCTTGCGCGAGTATGGATATCGCAAGTCAATACGTTTTTAGTATAATTTAGAATCGCACGAGGGTTATTCGCGAATACGACTTCAACCTCGGTACCTGCGTTTTTAATAATTTCGCTATAATACGCCACGTAATCGATACCGGTAAACTGATGTTTGTTTTCGCCGAACAATTCGCGATATTTTGCAAGGTCGAGAACGTCGCTGTAAGGGTTAACGCCCGCCTCGTCGAGTTTATCTAAAGATACGAGTTCGTTACCTACTTCGTCGCTCGGATAACTGAGCATAAGTACGATTTTTTTCGCACCCATTGCGATACCTTTAAGGCAAATGGCAAAACGATTACGCGAAAGTATAGGAAAAATTACGCCGATTGTTTCACCGCCGAGTTTTGCCTTTACGTCTTTAGCGATGTCTGCCGTAGACGCGTAATTTCCTTGCGCACGCGCCACTATAGACTCGGTTACGGAAATAACGTCTTTATCGCGAAGTGAAAAGCCTTCGCTCTCCGCCGCGTCCAAAACACTGTTTACGACAATTTTGGCAAGGTCGTCGCCTTCTCTTATAATCGGACAACGAATACCACGAGATACCGTACCTACTTTACGTTCCATAATAAAAAATCTCCTATAAATCGAGCGGTTGTATCTTTATAAAATAATCCGCTCGCTAAAAATACATTAAAATTATAACACAACACCAATAAAAAAGTAAATTATACAAAAGGATTTTTTGCAAGTTTTACTTTTAAAATTTCTAATAGACGGAATAACTACCGCTTATTTTACGGTTTTATGACTTCGAGCGTTGCAAGCGCTTCTTCGATAAGTTTCTCGACGTCGAGTTTGTTTTCTTGCTCTACAACGTTGTTCAATTTCGGTTTTATCAAAGGATGTTTAGGCAAAAACACGGTGCAGCAATCTTCGTAAGGAAGAATAGAAGTTTCGAACGCGCCCATCGCTTTCGAACGCTCTATTATTTCCGTTTTATCGAACCCTACCAACGGTCTTAAAACGGGTAAACTTTCTATAACCGAGTTAGACGAAGTCATACCTTCGATAGTTTGGCTCGCCACCTGTCCTAAACTTTCGCCCGTTATAATGCATTGCGCGCCTATTTTTTTTGCAAGACGCTCGGATATTCTCATCATAAAGCGACGCATAAGCGTTATCATCATTTCTTCGGGACACTTTTTATGAATTTCTTCTTGTATATGGGTAATGCTAACCGCGTATAAAGTAGTGCCGACCGCGTATCTTCCCAATATTTTGGCAAGTTCTATTACTTTTTCTTTCGCCTGCATATTTGTATAAGGATAACTATGAAAATGTATGCAATCGACGTTCATACCGCGTTTAGCAATCATATGTCCTGCCACGGGACTGTCTATTCCGCCCGAAATCAGCAAAAGCCCGTGTCCCGCGGTTCCGACAGGCATACCGCCGGCACCTTTTATCATATCGCAAAAAACGAGCGCCGTACCGTTTTCGCGTATATCTATATAAACGGTTTTTTCGGGATTATGCACGTCAACCGAAAGATTTTTATTATCCGAAAGAAGATGACCGCCGATTGCGGCGTTTACCTGCATCGAATTAAGTTCGAATTTTTTATCGGCACGATTAGTTTCGACTTTAAAAGTTCCTCTTTTAGGCGCAACGAGTTTCGCCGCGTTATATATCGAATCCATATCGGCATTAACTTTATAAGCGACGCTTAACGTATGAACGCCGAAAACGCGTTGCAAACGTTCTAAAATCAAGTCGATATTATCCGCGTCGAAATTTTCGACAACGTAACGACCGCTCGGTTTTCTTATTTCGTGACGAATACCGTGAAGCGCCTTTTCAAGATTGTTTATAAACACCTTTTCGAAATAGCCGCGATTTTTTCCTTTTAAATGTATTTCGCAATAGCGAATAATAATTACTTTATCCATTGTTTATCTCGTCTTTTTATATAATTCTCTTGCACATTCGTTAATTACGTTTACGGCGTTTTCGACATCGCTTTTTAAAGTATCCGAACAAAAAGAAATTCGTAAAACGCCGTCGGCGATATCTTCGTCGACTCCCGTTGCGAGTATAACCCTGCTGAATCGAGATTTAGAAGAACAAGCCGAACCCGTACCAACTATAACGCCTTTATCGTTTAGCATATGTAACAATACTTCGCCGCGAAGCCCCTTTGCCGATGCGCTTACGATATACGGAGAACACTCACCTTGCGAAATAATATAAAAAATATCGTTATCGAGGTTTTGCTTAACGTATTTAGAAAGTTCGCTAACGTAATTAAAATTTTCTTTCAAAGAAGAATATTTTGCGGTGGCTGCAAGTTCGAACTGTTTTATTCCGAAAGTATTTTCGGTTCCGCTTCTAAGTCCTTTTTCTTGTCCGCCGCCGAAAATATAAGGATGCAAAACGACTTGCTTTTTCTTTATTAATGCTGCGATACCGCGTACGCCGCCTATTTTATGAGCACTTATCGAATACAAATCGATATTTTTACCTAATCTGTAACAAAGTTTTCCGAAAGCCTGAACGCCGTCGCTATGAAATATTATAGAAGAACGTATACGTTTTACTTCTTCGGCAATACTGTCGATATCGTTTATAGCACCCGTTTCGTTATTTACGTGAATAACCGATACGAGCGTGGTATTTTTATCGATAAGATTAAGCAAATCGTCAACGTCGACGCTGCCGTTTTTAAGTAGTTTTGCTTTTCTTACTTCTACTCCGAGCCGTTTAAGTTCGTTAGCCGAGTTATTGATTGCGGCGTGTTCGCCTTCGGTTATTACTATATTCCCCCTGCGCCCTGCCGAAAACAACGCTTGATTGTCAGATTCCGAGCCGCAAGATGTAAATATCAACTCATGCGTTTCTGGACGGGCTACAAGCGATAAAATGCAATTACGATATTCGTTTATTTGTTTATTAACATCAAATCCCTCCCGATACATTGCGGAAGGGTTAAAAAAATCGTCTTTTAAATAATTAAGCGCGCCTTCCACCGCCCGAAAATCCGGGCGTGTGGTTGCGGCGTTATCTAAATAAATCATCTGTTAAATTCAGACTCCAAAATATTTTTTCTCATAAAGCGAACGATATGACTTATGAAATCGATACGAGTTTCTATAACGAGAAGTCTTTTTCCCGCTTCGGTCTGCGCTTGAATATAATAAAATTCTTTATCGTTTTCGGCTTCTTCGTTAGGAGTTAAAATCACTTCTTTTGTATCGGGTGCGCATTTAATTTTATTATAAGTGTCGCTGCCCACTCTGCCTATTTTTATTATGCAGTCGGTTGAAAACTTAAACTGCAATTTACGTTTGCGGTTATGAATAACTTTACTTATTCTTATATCGCCGGTAACGAAAGTATAATCGTAACTTAAAAAGAACGAATGTCTTTTAATATTTAAAAATATACCGCAAACGAGCATTAAAACGGTAAAAACAAGCCAAACGACAAGGTTAATGATAACAGGTGTCGAAAACGCAGTTCCGTTTTCGTCTTTTGCAGGCGAAAACATAATCATAATAAAGCCTAAAAAAGCCGCTATAAACGATAACCACATAAAAACGTTAAATAACGTATATTTGGTTTTTGCTTTCCTGCTATTATGAGTTTCTACACTTTCTTCGTAAAAAATTTCTTGCATTATAATCTCCGAAAATTAGAATTCTATTTCGCCTTCGAAAACTTGTTTAACGCTACCCGTTAAAATCACCGTACCGTCCGAAGTGTATCTTGCGATAAGGTCTCCGCCGCGTACCTTTACCGTTACGTCGGTATCGCACTTACAGTAACCGCCGAGTACCGCCGCAACTACTGCCGCCGCCGCACCCGTACCGCACGCGAGCGTTTCGCCGTTACCGCGTTCCCATACGCGCATTTTTAAAGTTTTGTCGTTAACCACTCTGACGAATTCGGTATTTACGCGTTCGGGGAAATATTCGCCGTATTCGAATGCGGGTCCGAGATTTTCAACGTCGATTGAATCTACTTTATCGCAGAATACGACGCAATGAGGATTACCTACGTTTACAAGCGTTACTGCGTAATTTTTACCGTCGATAACAATTTCGCGATTAACTACACTTTCGCCTTCGAGCGTGGACGGAATTTTTTTGCCGTCGAGAACGACTTTACCTAAATTAAGGTTAACCGAACTT
>CAYTNZ010000066.1:0-5742 GCA_964439285.1 uncultured Clostridia bacterium
AGCAAACCTGATTTGCTAATTTTTTAGCAAATCAACATTACATAGTTTATAATCAAAGGTGAAAAAATGCCAAGAAAAAAAATAAAAGATTATATTTTTAATCCCGAGTTCGAGTGTATGACTCGCTCGGAAATGGAAAATTTGCAGAGCGAACGCTTGCGCAAAACCGTTGAGCGCGTTTATAACAACTGCGCACCGTATCGTGCTAAAATGGACGAAATTAAGTTAAAACCTTCGGATATACGTTCGGTTTCAGATTTATCGAAACTTCCGTTTACCGTAAAGCACGATTTAAGAGAGGCTTATCCTTTCGGGTTTTATTCTTCGCCTTCTAAAGATATCGTCGAAGTTCACGCGTCGAGCGGAACGACGGGTAAACTTACCGTGGTAGGTTATACGAAAAACGATATCGAAGTTTGGTCCGAAATCGTTGCGAGAAGTTTTGCGATGTGCGGAATAGATAAAGATTCTATGGTGCACGTATCATATGGTTACGGTTTGTTTACGGGCGGCTTGGGCGCTCATTACGGCTCGCAAAAAATAGGCGCTTCGACCGTTCCCGCTTCTGCCGGAAATACAATCCGTCAATTGACGCTTATGCGCGATTTCGGTGCTACGCATCTTTGTTGCACTCCTTCGTACGCGATATTTTTGGCTACCGAAATAGAAAAAGCAGGTATGAGTCTTGACGATTTTTCGCTCATCGGCGGCGCGTTCGGCGCTGAGCCTTGGACGGAAAATATGCGAAAAGAAATAGAAAAAACGTTGCGTATAGACGCGCTCGATATTTACGGGCTTTCTGAAATTTGCGGCCCCGGCGTTGCGATGGAATGTATGCAAAAAAACGGCAGACACGTTCAAGAGGACCATTTCATTCCCGAAATTATCGACCCCGAAACGTTAGAACCGTTGCCGTTCGGCAGCGAAGGCGAGTTGGTGTTTACCACTATAACTAAAACGGGGCAACCGCTTATTCGTTATCGTACAAGAGATTTGTGTACTCTCTCAGGCGAAAAGTGTGCTTGCGGAAGAACTACCGTAAAAATGGGTAGAGTTAAAGGTCGTTCCGACGATATGCTTATAATCCGCGGCGTAAACGTATTCCCGTCGCAAATAGAGGCGGCTATTATGAACGTTGCCGGCGTTTCGCCACATTATATGATTTACGTAGATAGAATCAACAATCTCGATACGATGGAAATTCACGTCGAACTTGCGGGCGATTTAACTCCCGATATGGTCAGCGGAATAGAATCTATAAAGAAAAAGGTTGAAACCGAAGTTAATTCTTATATCGGCGTAGGCGCAAAAATAAAACTTTGCGAAAAGGGCTCTATACCTCGTAGCGAAGGTAAAGCCGTTCGCGTAATAGACAGACGCGATTAAAAAAGGAGAAAATTATGAATTTAAAAAATAAAAAAGTATTGTTTTTAGGCGATAGCATAACCGAAGGGTGCGGCGCGAGCAGTTTAGATACTTGCTACGTTTCGCTCTTTAAAAAAAATTATCCCGACGCCGAAATTTACAACTACGGAATAGGCGGAACGCGAATTGCGAAAAAGTTAAACGGACCGTCCGAAATTGAAATTTGGGATAAACATTTTTCGTCGAGAATATGCGAAATGCAAAACGACGCCGATTTAGTCGTCGTGTTCGGCGGAACTAACGACTACGGGCACGGCGACGCGCCTTTGGGAAAATTAGGCGATACCGAAGAGGATACTTTTTACGGCGCTTTATATTCTCTTTACGTTAAACTTTTAGAAAAATATCCGACCGCTAAATTTTTAGTAATCACGCCGTTGCATAGATTATGCGAAGATACGCCGAATGCGCAAGGCAACGTATTGAAGCAATTCGTAG
The DNA here is from genome assembly GCA_964439285.1 of uncultured Clostridia bacterium. Lineage (GTDB taxonomy): Bacteria > Bacillota > Clostridia > Christensenellales > Borkfalkiaceae > Borkfalkia. Next base: position 1,864 of record CAYTNZ010000066.1, read on the forward strand.
ACGCTATAAGGCAAACTGCGGAATTATTCTCTTTGCCCGTACTCGATTTATATAAAGTTTCGGGTATAAATCCTAATTTTGCAAAATGCCAAGAAACTATGATGCCCGACGGATTGCATCCCAACGATTGCGGATATGTTCGTTTGTACGAAATTATAAACGCGTATATTTCTAATACGTTATAAAAGGAGGAAAGTTAAATGTTAGTTAAACAGTTATCCGTTTTTATGGAAAACAGACCGGGAAGACTTTTTAGTCTTACTCAAACTTTAGGAAAACAAGGTATAGATTTGGTAACTTTATCTATAGCCGACACGCAAGATTACGGTATAGTACGTTTTATAGCAAGAGATAACGATAAGGCTTTTCAAGTTTTAAAAGACGCGGGTTTTATGGTCAGTCAAACGGAACTTATAGGAATAGAGGTTGCCGACAGTCCTAACGCGCTCGCCGACGTAATTTCTTTGTTAGAAGCCGAAAATATAAATATCGAGTATTTGTATTCTTTCTTTTCAAACCAAAATCGCGCGAAAATTTTGTTGAGAGTTAAAGATACCGATAAAGCCGTTAATATTTTAACGGTAAACGGCATAAAACTTTTGTCCGAAAAAATTATGTAAATTTATTCTTTCGTAATAGACGGTTCATAGCGAATCGTCTATTTTTTTATAAAATATTGTTGACAAATCGTAGCGTAAATATTATAATAAAAATTGTAATAAAATATTATTACATAATATTACGGAAAAAAGAGATATGAAAAGAATTCCTAAAAAAATTTTATTAATAATATTATCTGTAATAATGCTATCGACAGGGGTGGTTGTGTTTTTTTCTTGTCAACCGAAAGACAACAGTACGCCGCCGCCCGAAAACGTATATACGATTACGCTTACGCCGCCAACCGACGGTACTACGCCCGAAAATTGTTCGGGGCTTGATAACTTAGCGTATATGGCAGGCAGGCTTGCTGCTCGCGAGTATTATCATTCGGAAACGGAAGGTCTTGTAGACACTATTACCAAGCAAAATATTGCGGGGGCTAAAGATTATTACAAGGGCTTACTTATAACCGAATCGGTAAGCACGAGTACTTTTGCGAGCGTTGCTCAGCAAAAGTTTTACGGAGACGGAAAAGTAGTCGTTCGCGGACCAAAATACGGTAAATCGAAGTGGGACGGATTAAATACCGAGTGGTCCGACGAAAAACCCGTAGAAGTGCTTGAAAAAGAGCAATATATCGAAAAATACGGCTTGTGGGCAAGCGAGTTTTCGGATTACGTTTTAAACGAAGAAACTATTTTAGAAATTTCTGAGTTGCAAAAGACCGACGACGGATATTATACTCAAACCTTTACTCTCGATTGCGATAAAGCAACTTATTATCAAAAGCGAAATATGCGCACGATGGGCGGGCTCGATACCTATCCCGATTTTACGTATGCCGAAATAACCTTTACTTTCGACGATACTTGGGCGATTATCCGTTCGGATATAGTAGAAAAATACAAAGTATCGATTGCCGTTTTAAACGTATCTTGTAAGGCTACTACGTCTATTTGTTATTATTACGAAGAAAGCGCGGTAGACGTTTCGGCGTACGAAGAATATTTTAAAAATTATGCCGACGCTGACGTTACGGGCGAAGTAAGTAAAGAACTCGGCGTTGTAGATTATCTTCAAAAGGGATTTTTAGAAGGACTTTCTTCCGACGCGGTTATGGATTTAACCGTAAACGTTGCCGATGATAAGTTATGCGGCAAACTTTCTTTAAATTTAAGCGAAGATTTTTGCGTTAAAGCGTCGGTCGGCGATTTGGCTTTATATGTAGACGATAACGCTTTATTCGTACAATATAAAGATTTTTGCGGAAAACTTACGCTATCCGATTTAACGGGATTATTGGGCGGCGGACTTTCTTTAAACGTTGAAGATTTATTAGAGCAAATCGGCTCGGGCGAAATAGTAAAAGACGAACAAAACGTTGCTATTTATTGCAACGTTGTTTTAGGCGAAATACAAATTCCGCTTAGTTTTAATTTTATCGAAAACGATAAACAGGTTACGTTTGTAAACGTAAGCGCAAATATAAAAATCGGCGAAATAACTTTAAACGCATATCTTACGACGTCTGAAACCGAAGAGGCTATTGCAGAAGTTAACACGCAAAACGCCGTAGATATCAAGCCGTACGTTACAAGTGTTTTAAATCTTATTAAAGATAAGAGTTTTAACCTTTCGGCAAATTATACAGACGAAGAAAAAGAACTTTCGCTTTCGGGTTCTGTTTATATAAACGCCGACGTTTTTGCCGTAAACGGAAATTTAACGATAGGCTATAAAAATTGGGAAATACCTGTTTCTGTTACATATTTAGATAACGTCGTTTATTTAAACGTTTTTGACGTAAGTGTTAAAACTACCGTTCAATATTTAAAATCGGCGTTGCCTTATATATTCGAATATGCGGGGATTACCGTTCCCGGAGATATTTCGATAGACGTATCCGAAATTATTTCGGTCGCTTTAAAACTCGATTATAATTCTATTATAAAAACACTTTCTTTAACCGAAACCAATCTTTCGCTTATCTTAAATCTCGATAGCGTTTTCGAAGGTTTGGCTCTAGGCGATATTTTAGCCGATTACAGCGTTAGCGAAAATGCGTTTACGCTTTCTGTATACGGAATAAACGTAAAATTGCAAGGTACGGAAAAGCAAAACGTAGTACCCCCTGAAAACGCGGTGGATATAAAAACGTACGTGGATAGTATAACCGAGTTTGTAAACAAAAAAAGTTATAGCTTAGAAATAGATTATAATAATACCGAACTCGAACTTTCCGTAGACGGAAGTGTATATATCGACGTAGAAAACTTTGCAATAAGCGGAACGGTAAACGTAGAGTATAAAACGCTTTCTGTACCGTTAGAGTTTAAGTACGTAGAAAACGTAGTATATCTCGGCGTGTACGACGTAAAAGTAAAAGCAACGAAAGAGTATTTGGGCGAAGCGTTAGAAAAAGTATTGTCGTACGCAGGAATAACGTTGCCCGAAATCACGGAAATAGACTTTGAAGAAATACTCGAAGTAGTATTAAAACTCGACTACGAAACGAACGTAAAAGTATTATCGCTCACAAACGAAGAATTGTCGTTGAAAGTAAATATAGATAATTTACTCGGCAATTTCATACTCGAGGATATAACCGCAAAATACAGTATAGTAAATTCAAACGTAATGCTTTCTGTATACGGAATAAACGTAAAATTGCAAGGTACGAAAAAGCAAAGTGTAGTAATTCCAGAAAACGCCGAAAATTTCGTTGACGCAAGACTATTAGAAAAGTTCGTTCAGCCTATACAATCGCTTATAAACGCCGACGATATTGCGTTCGCGTTCGATTTTAAAACAAAAATTCTCGATATAGATATGAGCGTTTCTTTAATAGGCGAAGTTAAGTTTGCCGAAACGCTTACCGAACTTTATATTAAAGCGCAAATTAGTGTAGAAGGTTATGCCGACGAAACGGTAGAAATAGTTTTTGCAGACGGTGTTTTGAGTCTTGTGTACGAAGGTTACGTTATGCAAGTTAGCGATACTCAAATCGAAGAACTTGCTCAAAGACTTAGCGCGTTGTTTGCTTCTTCCGATAAAAATACTACCCAAGGTTTTAGCGCCGCGGTATTGCTGTTTAGCGAAGACGGTATAGACCTTAATGCGCTAATAGAAAGTTTAAAACTTTTCGGCAGAGAAGAAAATGATTTCGCTATATTGAATTTAGCGGTTAATCTCGGTATAATAAGCGCCGATTTAAGCGAAATTTGTGCCGACGTTTCAACCGACGGGAACGTTATTTCGTTTGCCCTTACTAAAAGT
>CAYTNZ010000067.1:0-5638 GCA_964439285.1 uncultured Clostridia bacterium
TAAAGTAGGTCATTATAATCCTACGACTCAGCCCGCTGAAATCGTAATCGATAAAGATAAGGCTAAAGACTGGCTCGCTAAGGGCGTACAACCCACCGAAACGGTTAAAAGCATTTTGGTAAACGAAGGCGTTATAGAAAAACCTGCTAAACTTTCTGCGCCCAAAACCAAAACAAGAAAGAAAAAGTAATTTTCGGGGTTTCTTTTTATGTTGGATTTAATTAAATATATCGTAAATAACTTTGCCGAACATAAAGACAAAGTAGAATATCAGGTAGAAGAAAAAGACAACGTTGTCGAAGTTACCGTTATTTTAGAAGAGTCGGATATGGGCAAAGTTATCGGTAAACAGGGTAAAATTGCTAAGGCAATGCGTACTCTCGTTCGCAGCGCTTCTCAAAAAGAAGGCAAAAAATACAATATCGAAATTAAGGAAAGAGATAAAGCCGAATAATGTTTTCGGCTTTTTTCTTAATACGGCTAACGGGTATTAAACCGTATTTTTAATCGTAAAAGGTGATTTATGCAAACCATTGTTATAGGCGAAGTTTTAAAACCGCAAGGCGTTAGGGGTGAAATAAAAATAAAACCCTACGTTGACGATATATCCGATATAAAACGCGTTAAAAAACTGTATATTTTAGGTAAAGAATACAAGGTAATCGCTTGCCGTGTAGATTATTCGGCTGCGTATCTCGTTCTTTTCGGCATTGCGGACAGAGACGCCGCCGAACTTTTGCGCGGAGCAAAAGTAGAAGCGTTGCGTTCTGATTTTCCCGAGCCTGACGAGGGGCGTTATTATATAGTGGATATAATAGGTTGCGACGTGGTTACCGAAAACGACGAAACGCTCGGTAAAATTTTTGACGTTATTTCGGCGCACACCGATATTTTTGCTATGAATTGCGCAGACGGCGAATATTTGTTCCCCGTTGCCGACGGTGTTTTAAAAAACGTGGATATACAAAACAAACGTATAATCGTAAACGGCGAGAGAATACGTCAAGTATGGGTTAAACAGGATTAACGCTATGAGAATGGATATTTTAACGCTGTTTCCCGAAATGTTCGAGCCTTTAAAACAGAGCATAATCGGCAGGGCGCAAAAAGATAACAAATTAGAAATCAATATTTATAATATTCGCGATTATTCGCAAGACAAACATAAAAAGTGCGACGATTATCCTTTCGGCGGCGGAGCGGGTATGGTTATGCTCGTTCAGCCTATAGTTTCGGCTATCGAGGCAATAGACCCCGAACATAAAGCGCGTCGTATATATATGTCGCCGAAAGGTCAAACTTTTTGTCAACAAAAAGTTTTCGAACTTTTAAATAGAGAATGGCTTGTGCTTTTGTGCGGTCATTACGAAGGCGTTGACGAACGCGCCGTACAACTTTGCATAGACGAAGAAATAAGCATAGGCGACTACGTTTTAACGGGCGGAGAACTGCCTGCGATGGTCGTTTGCGACGCGGTCGCAAGATACGTAGACGGGGTTTTAAACACGTCGTCGTTAGTGCAAGAAAGTTTTTCTGAAAATATGTTGGAGTATCCGCAATACACCCGTCCCGTCGAATTTCGAGGATTAACCGTTCCCGAAGTTTTGCGCTCGGGAAATCACGCGCTTATCGATAAATGGCGCAGAGAAAAGAGCGAAGAAGTAACGCGTAAAAACCGTCCCGATTTAATGGGCGAGTAAAAATTTAGGTTTATAAATTGTTTTCGAAAGGATAAAAACAATATTTAAATCGTTTGTTTTAATTTTCGCCCGACAAAAGAGCAGGGGTAAACAAGGAGGATTTATGAAACACATTCAATGGTTTCCCGGGCATATGACGAAAGCGATGCGTATGATGGAAGACGGTATTAAACTGTGCGACGGGGGCCTCGTTGTTTTAGACGCGAGAGCGCCTGCGGCGACTTTTAATAAAAAACTTAAAAATTTGTTCGGGCAAAAACCCGTGCTTTATATATTGAACAAGAGCGATATCGCCGACGATGCTAAGGTTAAAGAATTCGTTGCCTTAATCGAAAAGTCGGGCGCGGCTGCTCTTTCCGTTTCTGCAAACGATGTTTCGCGCGTAAAAAAAATCGGCGCAAAGGTTAATTCTATTTTAGCCGAAAAGCACAAAAAAGACGCCGAAAAAGGACTTGCGCGCCCCGATAAACTTATGGTTGCAGGAATTCCAAACGCAGGAAAAAGTACCATTATAAACGCTCTCAGCGGCGAAAAACGCGCCGTAACGGGCGATAAGGCGGGGGTTACTCGCGGAAAACAGTGGATTCGTTGTCAAGACTTCGAACTTTTAGATACCCCCGGAACGATGCCGCCTTCTTTCGAAAATCAGTACCTTGCTCGACATCTTGCGTATATAGGTTGCATAAACGACGATATTTTAGATTTTGACGATATAGCGCTCGAACTTTTAAAAGAACTTTCCGTAATTTGTCCCGAAAAATTAAAAGAACGTTACGGTATCGAAAATTTACAAACTCCGCTTGAAATGTTAGAACAGGTTTGTAAACGAAGAGGATTTATTTTGCGAGGGAACGAATTCGATTACGAGCGCGGCGAACGTGCGCTCGTAGATGATTTTAGAAAGGGCAGAATAGGTAAAATTACTCTCGAAAACGCAGCCGATTTTTCAGATTGGAAATTTTAGCAACGCGTTCACGATTTAATTTTGCAACGTAATTTGTTTGCAAAACAAAACGTTTTAATTCAAGGTAAATTCAAATGAAAAAAGTTTGGAACGCAAAAGAAAAATTGCAATACGAAACTCAGTTGCAAGCAGACGGATATCGCTATATCGCCGGCGTAGATGAGGTAGGGCGCGGTCCTTTAGCCGGTCCCGTCGTATGCGCGGCGGTCATTATGCCGTTAGATTTTAATAGTTTAATCGAAGGCGTAGACGATAGCAAAAAGATAAAAGAGAACGAGCGCGAACGTCTTGCAAAACTTATAAAAGAGCGCGCAATCGCGTATGCAATTTGCGAAGCGAGCCATACCGAAATAGATAAAATAAATATTTTAGAAGCGACTAAGTTGTGTATGCTACGTTGCCTTAATAATCTTAAACCCATGCCCGACGCGGTACTTGTAGACGGAAATTTTTCGTTGGATATTCCTTTTCGTCAAAACAGCGTTATAGGCGGCGACGCGGCGTCATATTCCATAGGCGCGGCGAGCATAATAGCCAAGGTTTACAGAGATAATTTAATGTGCGAAATGGATAAAATTTATCCCGAATATAAATTCGCAAAACATAAAGGATACGGTACCAAAGAGCATTTAAACGCCATACGGGAGCACGGATTATGCGAAATTCATCGCAAAACGTTTACAAGAAAGTTTTGGGAAGAGTAGGCGAAAAAACCGCCGAAAAATACCTTAAAAAACAGGGATACAAAATAATAGAAACAAACTATAAAACTCCGCTCGGCGAAGCGGATATTATATGTTCTTATAAAGAAACTCTTGTTTTTATAGAAGTTAAAACAAGGTCTTGCGATAGTTACGGCACGGGCAAAGACGCGGTAACTTCGTATAAACAAAAAAGATACGTTAAAATAGCGCAATATTTTATCGTAAAAGAAAAACTTACGAACGTAAATATACGTTTTGACGTTATAGAAATACAAAACGGCGAAATAAATCATATAATTTCTGCGTTCGAAGCATAAAAACGATTGACTTTTAACCGTCAAATGTGGTATTATAATCAAAGACTTCGGGCGGTCCTCTTACTTTTTTCGGTAATGAACGCTTAGTAACAATGGAGGTAAAGTCGATGAAAGGATTGATTGAAGCAATCGAGAAAGAAAATCTCAAAGACAGCGTTCCCGTATTCAACGTAGGCGACACCGTTAAGGTATCGGTTAAAGTAGTCGAGGGTACGAGAGAAAGATTGCAGGCGTTCGAAGGCGTTGTTATCGCTAAAAAGAACGGCGGCATCAGAGAGACTTTCACGGTTAGAAGATTGTCTTACGGTGTAGGCGTTGAGAGAACGTTCCCCTTGCATTCTCCTAAAATTGCCGATATTAAGGTAATTAGAAAGGGTAAAGTAAGAAGGGCTAAACTCTACTATTTGCGCGGTCGTACCGGTAAAGCGGCAAAAATTAAAGAAGACAAATAATTTATTAAAAAACCGTCGTTTCAAACGACGGTTTTTTTATTTTCAATCGAAAAAAATTTTACTTTCGTTTTATAATAGTGTATAATGAACTATAAAGATAGAAAAGTAAACGTGTAATACGAGTAAAAAACTCGTTTAAACAATACGACAAAAGGATGCTTGAAATGAATAATTATCCGTCTAACGCAAAAAAATCTATATTTTCAAAATTATCGAAATTCGATTTAGTAACGATAATTTTAATGCTTGTTTTCTTTATCGTAGGCGCAACCACTATGGGCGTTTTTAACTCGGTGGGAAAGAGTGCGCATCTTTATAGCGATTCGCAAATAGTATTCTTTTTAGATTACGAAACGAACTCTCAAAACAAATGTGCGAAAGTATATTTCAATTTCGGTTCTATTTACACCGAACAAGGTTCTAACGCTACGATAACCATGCAATATTCTTCCTCGGGTTCATCGGATTCGTGGACTTCGGGTACGAAGATGGGTTCAAAAAAGGTCGCAAATCTTTACTCGGGCGACGGCGAAACGTTATCTGCCGACAATTATAATTGGAACGGCGGACTTTTCGATATGTCTAAAAATACTTTATCGTCGTCTTATTGCCTTATAAAACTTACCGTTTCGGACGAAATGCTTATAAACGAAATCGTGTTCCTTGACCAAAACGGCAAAGTTATTCCCGCGTATGCCTCGTATTCGAAATCGCTCGATAGAAAACTCGCTGAAAAATATACCGACGATTCGGCTTATTTAAGAGTAAAACAACTTATTAAGTCAAATCCCGACGACGCTAAAAACGTTCTCGATTCGCAAAATAAATTTAAAGTAGGCGAAAGTTTTAGATATAATTTTACCGAAAACGAAGTTTTTTCGCTTATGCAAATAGACAATATATTTATGGGTAAAAGCGCCGAATCAGACAGCGTGTATAGCGGAGATACCGATTTCGGCTCGCTCGCAACGCTTATTTTGTCGCTCGGAACTCTTATTTTCGGAACAAGCACTTTCGGATTAAGATTTATGCCGCTCGTTGCCACTACGCTGCTTTTAGGGCTTATCTATCTGTTCGTTAAAAAACTATTGAAAAACGACTGTTTCGCGTTTATCGCGGCAATGCTTTTTACGATAGGCGGTTTTGCTTTTACGGTAGGAAGAATAGGCACGGCGCTTTCGATTCTTGCTCTTTTAATACTCGGCTGCTATTATTTAATGTACCGTTTTTACGAAAACGGCATAAATAAGCAAACGCCTATATGTTCGGCGTTAAACGTATTTTTCTCGGGGCTTTGTTTTGCGGGTGCGTTTGCTATTTGGGCTAATAGTTGGATTATAGCACTCGGCGCGGCGGCATTGTTCGTAATAAAAGTAGTTAAAATGTTTATAGAGAAAAAGCAAGCGATAACCGCGGTAGAGAATTCGGTAGAAAATTCGGAAGAAAAAACGTCGCCGCGTGCGGTTACGTTCGAATATAACTATTCGATAAAAATAAGCAT
>CAYTNZ010000068.1:0-5587 GCA_964439285.1 uncultured Clostridia bacterium
GCGAACCTCGTCCGCGTCCTCCGTTCCCTGCGGTAAAAGGTTTGTTCGGCAAGCCTACCATTTTAAACAACGTAGAAACTTACGCGAACATTCCTCAAATTATATTAAAGGGTGCTGATTGGTTCTCGTCAATCGGCACTGAAAAGAGCCGCGGCACGAAAGTATTTGCGCTCGGCGGTAAAATTCATAATACCGGTCTTGTAGAAATTCCTATGGGCACAACGCTGCGCGAAATTATTTACGATATAGGCGGCGGTTGCCCTAACGGTAAAAAGTTTAAAGCCGCTCAAACGGGCGGACCTTCGGGCGGTTGTATTCCTGCTCATCTTATCGATACTCCTATCGATTACGATAACTTAATCGCAATCGGTTCGATGATGGGTTCGGGCGGTCTTATCGTAATGGACGAAGACAACTGTATGGTCGATATCGCTAAATTCTTTTTAGAGTTTACGGTAGACGAAAGTTGCGGTAAATGTACGCCTTGCCGCGTCGGAACAAAACGTTTGTACGAACTTTTGTGCAAAGTAACCGACGGCACCGCAACTATGGAAGATTTAGACAAAATGGAAGAACTTTGTTATTATATCAAAGAAAATTCTCTTTGCGGTTTAGGTCAAACCGCTCCTAACCCCGTGCTTTCAACGCTTAAATATTTTAGAGACGAATACGAGGCACACGTAAAAGAAAAGAGATGCCCCGCAGGTGTCTGCAAAAAACTTTTACAGTACAAGATTATCGAAGACAAGTGTAAAGGCTGTACGCTTTGTGCGAGAAACTGCCCCATGGGCGCAATTTCGGGTACGGTTAAAAATCCTCACGTTATCGACACGAGCAAGTGCGTAAAATGCGGCGTATGCATGGAAAAATGTAAGTTCGGCGCAATAATAAAGGGTTAAAGGGGGTAATAAAAATGATAAATTTAAAAATTAACAATATTCCCGTACAGGTAGCGGAAGGAACTACCATTCTCGAAGCGGCAAAACAAGCAGGAATCAATATTCCCACTCTTTGTTATTTAAAAGAAATTAACGAAATCGGCGCTTGTCGCGTTTGTATGGTAGAAGTTAAGGGCGCAAGAAGTCTTGTAGCATCGTGCGTATATCCCGTAAACGAAGGTATGGAAGTTTTTACCAATACCGAAAAGGTAAGAAAGTCGAGAAAAACCACTATCGAATTACTTCTTTCAGACCATAAAAAAGAATGTCTTTCGTGCGTGAGAAATACGAACTGCGAACTTCAAAAACTCGCAGCCGAATACGGTTGCGACGAAAATGCTTTTAAGGGCGAAGTAAACGCTTACGATAAAGATAAGTCTACTTCTTATCTCGTTCGCGATAACGAAAAGTGTATTCTTTGCCGCCGTTGCGTTGCAACTTGCAATAAGGTGCAAGAAGTTGCGGTTATCGCTCCTTCTAAACGCGGTTTTAAAACTCATATCGGTTGCGCGTTCGAAAGCGAACTTGCCGATTCGCCCTGCGTTGCGTGCGGTCAGTGTATAGCGGTATGTCCTACGGGCGCTCTGCACGAACGCGAAGAAATCGACAACGTGCGCGATGCCATAGCAGACCCCGAAAAAGTGGTAATAGTCGCTCCCGCTCCCGCCGTACGCGCGGCTATCGGCGAAGAATTCGGAAATCCTATCGGCACAAATACGGAAGGCAAAATGTTTACCGCTATGCGTATGCTCGGTTTCGATAAGGTTTTCGACGTGAATTTCGCCGCCGATCTTACTATTATGGAAGAAGCGAACGAACTTATAGAAAGGGTGAAAGAGGGCGGAAAACTTCCTATGTTTACGAGTTGCTCTCCCGGCTGGATTCGTTTCGTAGAATATTATTATCCCGAACTTATTCCTAATCTTTCTTCGTGCAAATCTCCTATGCAGATGTTCGGCGCAACGGTTAAAACTTATTACGCCGAAAAGAACAATATAGACCCTAAAAACATTTACGTTGTAGGCGTTATGCCTTGTACCGCTAAAAAGTTCGAAAAAACGCGCGGCAATCAGTCTGCGAGCGGATATCCCGATATCGACGCCGTTTTAACCACGCGAGAACTTGCAAAAATGATAAAAACCGCGGGTATTATGTATAACGACCTTCCCGACGGCACGTTCGATAATCCTTTGGGCGAATTTTCGGGTGCGGGCGTTATATTCGGTGCGACCGGCGGCGTTATGGAAGCGGCGCTCAGAACGGCTGCCGAAACCATTACGGGTAAACCCTTAGACGTAATAGATTTTAAAGACGTTCGCGGTATGGAAGGCATAAAAGAAGCCGAATACGATTTGAACGGCTTAAAAGTTAAAGTTGCCGTTGCGTCGGGGCTTACGAATGCCAAACAACTTTGCGAAAAAATTAAAAACGGCGAATGCGACTATACGTTCGTAGAAGTTATGTGTTGCCCCGGCGGTTGTATAAACGGCGGCGGTCAACCTATTCACGACGCTTATACTCGTCGTAACACTGATATTAAGGCTAAACGCGCCCAAGCGCTTTACGACCAAGATAAATCGTCTAAAATTCGTAAAAGTCACGAGAATGAGAGCGTTAAAAGGTTATACGCGGAATATTTCGTAAAACCCGGCTCTCATAAAGCGCACGACGTATTGCATACAAAGTACGTTGACAGAAAAAACAAAAAATAAGTATCGTAAAATAAAAAACGTTTTATCCTAATATATTGCGAACCCCGAAAGTTTAAAAACTTTCGGGGTTCGTTTCATAAAACGGTAAGACGTTTTTTATTTGTTTAATTGTCGTTTGTTAAATCTTGAATAAGTAATTTAATATGCGCGATTTCTTTGTCCGAAAGACCTTTTACGCTTATTTTGTTGCCGTCTTCGAGCCCGAGCAGATAATCGGTAGAAACGTTAAAGTATTTTGCGATTTTTATCAGCATTTCGATAGAAGGTAAAACGTTGTCGTTTTCCCAATTAGAAACGCATTGCTTGCTTACGTTTAAAACTTTGGCAAGTTCAACTTGATTTAATTGATAGGATTGTCTTAATTCTTTTATCCTTTCGTTTAACATTGCATTTTACCTATTCGACTATTTTTACAATACTATTATATTAAAATTAGTTGACAAAATAAAAATACTAAAGTATACTAATAATAGACTTTTGTCTAAAATAAACTAACAGAGGAAGGAATATGAAAACTTGTAAAAATTGCGGAACGCAGTATAGCGACGAGATTTTAGTTTGTCCTAACTGCAATACTAATGAAACTGTAAGCGACAATCGATTTAACGAAAATGCAACAGATTGTCAAACCACGATCGAACAACAAGAAAAGAAGATGAACGTTTTCGGACTTGTAGGTATGATTATCGGTATAGTGTCTTGTTTTATAAGCGGATACGTCGGAATTGTAATAAGTATAGTAGGGCTTGTTTTTTCCGCAATCGGTTTAAATCGTAAAAAAGAGTGTCGTTTAAACGGCTTTGCAATCGCGGGTTTGGTTTTAAGTATAGTTGCTCTCGTATATTGTATACTTTACGTTGCGATAATTGCGGCATGGCTCGCGTCGATATGAAATATGGTATTTTTCAGTATTTAATTATTAAATGGAATAAATAAAACAAAAAAACGCTTGTGGAACACAAGCGTTTTTTTGTTTTAAATTAAATATTCTTAACTATAAAGTTATTTAAGCAAATTGCTTTGTTTGTAAATTTTTTCGAGCAAGCCGTCCGAGATGATATTGCGATATCTTCCTATGAACACAAACACTTTTGCAAAAAATTCTCTGTTATCGCCGCCTACGAGATACATAGGTAAGCGTTTGTTTTCGCCGTAAATGCGAGAGATAAACAGTTTATCGAATTCGTCTTTTTCTTCGGGCGTAAGACCGTTTATAAACGCGTCGGGCAATACAGCGGTCGAGCCGTTGTAGTAGGGCATACCGTAGTTTTGCGCGTATTGACGAGCGTATCCTTGCCCCGAAACGTAAGGCGCTTGCTGATACGTTTGTTGAGCCTGTTGCGCGTGCTCTTGTTCGGCGCGCCTTGTTTGTTCTCTTTCGGCATATTCGTCGTATTCGCGGTTGTACTGACCGTCGTATTGCGCTTGTTCGAAACTGAAAGGTTTTTCTTCGACGGGTTCGCCGTGTATTTCTTCTATCGTTTCATTGGCGGTTTCGGTTGTCGCCGTTTCGTTTTCTATTGAATTTGCGGTTATATCGTCTATGGATATTTGAGCGGCATCGTCAAGGGCGCTACTCGAAGGTTCCGTTTCGGGTTCGTTTGCAGCGGTTTGCGTATTTTCGTAACCTTTAATTGCCATTTGATTGTTTTCGTCGAAAACGAAATTGTTTGCTTGAGCAGCTGCTTCCGCTTGTTTTTTCGCTCTGCGTTTTTTAACGTAGCCTGTAATTATAACGGCAAAGCATTGAATTGCCGCAAGCGCGAGCGAACAAATAGTGCCGAGATAATCTTCGATATTTATAAACTTAGTGTCAATAACGAGCATTACAAAGCAAACAACAGTTATAATAAACAACGCGATTGAACGGATGTAATCCATAACACCCGTTTTTTTAACGATAAGGCAAATAAACGCGCATAAAAGGTTTGCGAGTATGCCGAAACCGAGCGCGATATACGCGTACGTCGCGACTAAGTTATTAATGCCGTTGCCGAGATTAAATCGGGTATTCCACAAATCTTCGAGTTTGTAATTTTGAATAAATTGAAAATTGTAAATCGCTATAAAGCCGAGTGCGATAATAAAGAGTAACAGTTTTACGAATCCCGATTTTTTAAACTGCATAAAGTTTAAAACGAGCAAATATAAAACAGAGAGCGCGAGCGAGAAAGTTATGGAATTCATTCCTAAAACTTGTTTAATAATTCCAGACGAAAAAGTACCGCTTATTGAATATAAAGACGCGATAACGTTTACGAATGCTAAAACTGCTAAAATCGCTTTTAAGTAGTTAAAAACGCGAGCCGCTTTATTTCTAAAAAAGAAAGAAAGCACGGTAAAAACAAGCGAAATTACGTAAAATACGGCGATGAACAAAAGAGAAAATTCAAAGTGCCCGAAAAGTTTGATATTGCCGATATTTTTAAACAAAGATTTTAGTAAATCGAAAAGGTTTGCTCCAAAGCAAGTTTTAGGGATAAAAGCAAGTACTATAAATCCCGCAAAAAAGATTAGCCCTATAATTATATCGGCAATCTTACGTTGCTTGGTCGCGGAAAGTTCCGCAATTTTTTTATTCATAATAATACTCCGTTTTATTATATTATAAATATAATAATGTTTTTATATCTTAATTTTACAACAAATAAGTCGTCGTGTCAAGTTATATATAAATATTCTTCATAAAATAAAAGTAATCACTAAAATATTTGATATTTTTTTTAATTTACGATATAATAATAAAAAATGTACAAAATGCACAAAAAGAGGATAAAATGATAAGAGAACTCGTGAAAATAATTAAAAACGTTTACGAAAAAACCGCAATCGACGTATTATTATATGCAAAAAACGGAACTATTATCGCGTCCGCGAGAGGTAGGTCGGATTTTAAGCCGATAACATCGTTCGAAAACGTTAACGTAGATGCCGAAA
>CAYTNZ010000069.1:0-5510 GCA_964439285.1 uncultured Clostridia bacterium
CAAAAAATTAAGCGGCGATTATTGCCCCGACTGCAATATGCCGCTCTCTAAACTGTGTTAATACAAATTTTATAAAGTTGTTTAAACCAAAAAAGTTCCGAAATAAAACTATTAGTTAGTCTTATTTCGGAACTTTTAATTATTTAAATTTCGGTAAACAATTTTAAGCCGAAATATCTTCGTAAATGCAATCGATTAACTTTAATTCGAATTTTACAAGTCCTTTTATTTCGTTTACTTTTGACAGTCTTCGCGCCCTATCGACGTAAGAAAGCGCGACTTTTTTATCTTTATTCACGTAAAGTTCGTATGCGGCTAAAATTCTGTTCGTAGTCATTGTGTCTTCGCGTTTTAAATAAAGTTCTAAACCGTTATAAAGTTCTTTCGAAAGTTCTAAATCGCCCTTTAAGCAACACTCGCAAAAAAGAACGTCGGATAGCAACGCGTTAGAATAAAACTCGGGGAAATATTCCGCTAAATCTTCTAAACGATTACAAACGGATATCGCGTTTTCAACGTCGCCCCCGTCAAGATAATACATCAGCCTATACGAAAGTAAAATTATAAAATTCAAGTCGTCCTCGGCAAGTTGGGGTAAATCGAAATAAAGTTTTTCGTCTATTTCGGAAGGAGAACGCCCTTCGCTTATCAATCCTTCGATAGTTAAAAGATTTATTGCCGTAACGTAAGAAGTATCGTTTAACGCAACGCCCCATATAATAGCCCCGTCGGTATTATCCCCTTGAAAATTTAAAGGTAAAGCGTTGTAAAAAAACAAATGGAACGCATAAGGCAGCCCCGTACAAATCAAAGCGTAAGCTGCAAAATGCAATTTATCGTGCAATATAAAACTTATAAGGCAAAAAACGAATACGACGAAAGAAAACAAAGGTCCGCCTGAAACCGTCAATAAAAAACGCTTTTTTAAGTTTTTAGAATTTTTAGGCAACATTTCAATCGCACCCGCAATAGAATCGGGCAACCGCTTAAACGTAACTTTAACTTTTCCGCAGTGCTTATAAATTTTAATAAAAGCGATTCTAATACAGTTAAAAGAAAAATCACATATTTTACCTATAATCAAATGCCCTAATTCGTGCAAAGAATCACTTATTATAGCCGCAATAAAGCCACCTAAAACAAGACATAGCGCGATAATAAAGTAATTGTATTCTTTATTATATTTGTAATAAGCAAAAAACACAACGAGCACGGCTAAAACAATCGTTACGCATATTTCGACTATTTTTACCGCCGTTAAAGCAGATTTTTTCATATTTCACCTTCTGCTTTTTTATAAAGCGCATATCCTTCGAGGTTGTCTTTTTCGCTAACGATTATACTGTTAACCCCTACTTTTTGCATTATTTTATACATAAGAAGCGCACCACCGCCTATTACGTCGGCTCTGCCTTTTTCCATACCGAGCATATTAAGCCTTTGCTCTAAAGTCGAGAAAAGCAAAGTTTTCGATAAATTAAAAACGTCGTTAATCGTTAAACTTGTCCCGTGTACTTTTTCAGGGTCGTAAACTTTAAGTTTTTTATAGAGAGATACCAACGTAGTCGCCGTTCCGCCTATAGCATACAAGTCGCAAGGCGGTATATTTTTAAACTGCGATATCTTCTCGTCGATAACGTTATTTAATTTTTCTTCGCAATCTCCGCATAAGTCTTTTAACCTGACCGTTCCTACGTCTATGCTTTTACTAAATATTATATTTCCGCCTTCACCTACGATAAGTTCCGAACTTGCACCGCCGATATCTAAAATGCCGCCGTTTTTACCTTCGAGCGCGCCTAAATAACCGATTTTTGCCTCTAACTCGCCCGAAATAACGTCAACGCTAAGTCCGCAAGAATTTTTAACGGCGCAAACGAATTTATCGCCGTTTTCGGCACGTCGTACCGCGGCGGTCGCAAAAGCGTAAATTTTATCGCATTTTTCTAAAAGCGCGTCGTTGTAAAAACTTACAACCGCATCAACCGTACGCGCCATGGCATTATCGTTTATAATGCCCGTTAGCGACAAACCTTCTCCGAGTCTTGTGGTGCGTATTTTTTTATATAAAGTATTACCGTCCGCCCAAAGCATCAGGCGGACGGAATTCGAACCTATATCTATAATCGAAATTTTCATATAAAACCTTTAAGCGTTAGGATATTTCATACCTAATTCCCAAGCGCGTTTTTCAAGCCACCATTCGGCTGTATATTTTTCTTCGATAGACAAATTACCGCTATCGATAAGTTCTTGATAATAAGCGATTTCGCTTTTTAGTTCGGCTATTTCGTGTTTACGAACGGATATCGAAATAATTTGATAAACTAAAAACACTACTAAAATAAACAACAACGTTACGGCTGTAACCGTTGCGCCGACAATAAGTTTTTTAATTTTTTCTTCTGACATTTGTACTTTTTTCACCGTTTTTAAGGTTTTTGAATAATATCTTAAATATATTATACAACTTTTCTATTAAAAATGCAACTATTCTATGAAAGGTGCAAATATATATCGAAAATCCTAAAAAAGCGCCCAATACCATAAACACACGCATTTGCGGGAAATTAAAAACGACCGACACGAATATAAAAATTACGGCAAACAGCAAAAAGAATAACACGTCGAAAAATATTTTTAAAGCACGCAATTTTACCAATCGTCTTAACAGATAAAAGAACTCGTATAAAACTCCGGCAACAATTCCCGAAAACGCGCTCGCGCATAGAATTAATAATTGATTAGCGGTATCAGCCATTAGCGGAAAAGCCTTTTTATAACTTTTTCGTGTTTAGCAAGATATTTTAACCCCGAAATTTTTCCTTCAGCCGTAAAATTTCCGTTGGATTTAGAAAAATTTACGATTTTTAATCCGTCGCCGTAAATAACCGCTTTCCCGTTAGGCATCGTTAGCGTAATTTGTTGACTCGAAAAAGAATCGACGCTTTCAACCGACGTCATCGAAATCTTTTTTTGTTCTTCTATAAGCGCGGTTTGTATTTTTTCTTCCATATAATACCCCCGATTAAGTTCGGGAATATTATATGAAATAATAAATCAAATTATGCCTTTTTCTCTCGTGCTTTCGCCTTTGCTCTTTGTTCGCTGTCGAGAATTCTCTTTCTTACTCGTAAATTTATAGGCGTAACTTCTAAAAGTTCGTCGTCGTTAATAAATTCAAGGCACTCTTCAAGACTCATTCTCTTAGGCGAATTAAGACGCATAGCGTCGTCGCTACCCGACGCACGAGTATTTGTCATATGCTTTTTCTTGCATACGTTTACGTTGATATCGTCGGATTTCGGCGAAACGCCTACAACCATACCTTCGTAAACCTGTACGCCCGGTTCAACGAATAAAACGCCTCTGTCTTGCGCGTTAAACAAGCCGTACGTTACCGCCTCGCCGGTTTCGAACGCAACGAGCGAGCCCGTATCTCTACGTTTTAATTCGCCTTTATACGGTTGATACTCGAAAAATATAGAATTCATAACGCCTTCGCCCTTGGTCGAAGTCAAAAAGTCGCTCTTATAGCCGAACAATCCTCTTGCCGGAATTAAAAACTCCAAACGCATACGCGAACCTATTGCGCCCATATGCACGAGTTCGCCCTTTCTTTCACCCATCGCTTGAAACACGGGACCGGTAGCATCTTCCGGAACGTCTACTATCAATCTTTCGACAGGTTCGTACAACGCGCCGTCGATGGTTTTAAACAAAACTTTCGGCGTACTGACCTGAAATTCGTAACCTTCTCTACGCATTGTTTCTATTAAAATAGAAAGGTGCATTTCGCCGCGTCCGCTTACCTTAAAGGCTTCTGCCGAATCGGTATCTTCTACCTTTAACGAAACGTCTTTTAAAAGTTCTCTGTAAAGTCTGTCGCGCAAATGTCTGCTCGTTACGAATTTTCCTTCTTTTCCCGCAAACGGCGAATCGTTTACCGAAAAAGTCATTTCAACGGTAGGTTCGCTTATTTTTACGAATTTAACCGCCTCTACGCATTCGTTAGAACATATGGTATCGCCTATATTTATTCCTTCTAATCCCGAAAAACAAACTATATCGCCTGCAACGGCGGTTTGAACGGGTTTACGAGCAAGCCCTTCTATTTGATACAAATTAACGAGTTTGCCGCGTTTTTTCATCGTAAAATCGCTAAAATTGCAAACGGTAATTTCTTGATTTGCCATAGCCGTTCCGCGCTCGATTCTGCCTACGCCGATTCTGCCTACGTATTCGTTGTAATCGATGCTCGATACCAATATTTGCAAAGGCTGCGTTTCGTCAACTTCCATAGGTGGAATGTGCGATAATATGGTATCGAAAAGCGGAATTAAATTAGTGCCTTGCTCGTCCGAATTCAACGACGCCGTTCCTGCTCTTCCAGAACAGAAAACAATCGGACTTTCGAGTTGCTCGTCGGACGCGTTTAAATCGAGCAAAAGTTCTAAAATTTCGTCTTCTACTTCGGCGATTCTCGCGTCGGGTCTATCGACCTTGTTTACTACGACAATAAGTTTATGATTCATTTCGAGCGCTTTTTGCATTACGAAGCGCGTTTGAGGCATAGGACCTTCTGCTGCGTCTACGAGAATAAGAACGCCGTTTACCATTTTCAATACGCGCTCCACTTCTCCGCCGAAATCGGCGTGCCCCGGGGTATCGATAATATTAATTTTAACCCCGTTATAATTTATAGAAGTATTTTTTGCTAAAATAGTAATACCTCTTTCGCGCTCTATGTCGTTAGAATCCATTACCCTGTCTTCTACTACCTGATTTTCTCTAAACGTACCGCTTTGTTTTAACATCTGGTCTACAAGTGTGGTTTTACCGTGGTCAACGTGCGCAATAATGGCTACGTTTCTTAAATCGTTACGAATCAAAATGTTTTTCTCCTGTTACTTATGAATACTTATATATTTTAATACTTTTTATCGATTTTATCAAGAACTTTAACGTAAAAAAAGCAACGCTTGAAAATTTTTCTCTTGCGTTGCTTAAAATTTACCCCTTTAACGATTATCAGCCGCCTGTTTTCCACGCGTCGGGCATTGTTCTGTTTGCTTTAAACCATTCGGTATTTTTTAAAATATTATCGTCGTTCGAACATTCTACGCTTACGCCTTTTTTATTCGAGGTTACGACAATATTTCCGTTCAAAGACGAAAAACCGACGTCTACCCACTTATCCTTTTCGTCGCTGTATTCTATATCTCCCTTGGTGGTTACGTATATTTTATCGGTGTATTCTGACATTCTATTTATAGTCGATTGATAAGGAAAAGTATTTTCTAAATTTTGGGTATACTCGATACTTCCGGCACAACAACAAATACAAATAATTTCGGGATTAATTACGTCTAACAACGCTTTACTCGACGAAGTACCCGAACCGTGATGCCCCGCTTTAAACACTTCTACTTTGGGCAACGTGTTGTTTTTTACGAGTTCTTCTTCACCTTCGTGTTCTAAATCGCCCGTAAAAAGAAAATGTTTATCGC
>CAYTNZ010000070.1:0-5496 GCA_964439285.1 uncultured Clostridia bacterium
TGAAGTACTTTTCTGGTCAAATATTATTGTAACAGGAGAATTATTTTGTCTTACTTTAAAAAATTGTGCGTGTTAAAACAATTGACATCGGGCTTTGCGAGCGACGGAAAAAAAGTTTCGGGACTCGTTACCATAGAAAGATACGGCTCACGGGCAAACATTAACCTTTCGCTTATAAACTTTGCTCCCCTTTCGGACGGCAGATATATAGCCGCCGTTTGCGACACTCACGGTGCTTTGGAATTTTGCGAACTTACAAATTCGGGAAACGTAAAAAAAGGCGAAAGTTTATTAAACGTTTCGGAAGGTTTTGCCTGTTTGGTTTGTTTTGTAGGTGTAAGAGTTCAACCCGTCGCATTCGGAAAATGCGGCGACGCCGTTTACGACGTTAAAAAAATATGCCTTTTGATAGACGAAAAAGAAAAAGGCGAAAAAGCCGTTACAAAAAACGACATTGCCGAAAATTTAAACGAAAAAAACGACGATAACTCTTTAAATTTAAAAAAAGACGAAACCGCAACGCATAAAAGCTGCGAAAATAACATAAAGCCTTACGACGACGAAGTAGTAGCCACCGAAAATTATTACGAATACGACGACGCCGATTTAAAAAATTTAAAAATAACGGAGAATAAAAATGAATGCATCAGCGATGCTACTATCGATGAACACGGCGAAAGCGATGACTCGAAAACGCAAAAAACAAGCGAAAACGACTCTTGCGAAAATGAAGATGCTAAAAGCCTATTCAAACTCGAAACTATCGGAGAAAAAACTCGAAAACCCGAGTACTACGAACAAGTAAAAAGCGATATTTTAGAACTTTTCGAAAAATACCCGACGGAAGAAAATCTCGAACGCGCGGTAGACAATTCAAAGTGGGTAAAAATAGAATTTGCGCCCGAAAAATACTACACGGTAGGCATAATTTACGACTTAGGCGTTCCTAAATACATTTGTTACGGCGTACCTTCAGACAACAAAAACGAACCGCCGAAAGCGTTAAAAGGATACTGTTCGTATCTTCCGTTATCTCTTTTCGATTTGCGCGGAAAAGGATATTGGATGATGTACCAAAACGCCGACGACGGACATTGCGTAGAAATAGAATGCGAATAGTTTTATTCTTAATATATCGTTACTTATTCTTAACATAAAAATAAAAGCCTTTGTGATTCAAAGGCTTTTATTTTTGAGGTTTGTTATTTAGAGATTATTGTGTGTTCGGATTTTAAAAGTTGTTTATGTTTTAAATTAAAACAATCGCTTTATTTCTCTTTTTCTTTATTGTTAGAGTAACAATTGTGAGAGCAATGCGCGCAACCGCAATCGCATCCGCCTTTACCTTGTTTTTTACGAATAACGCTCGTAATTACGGTTGCAACAACTATTGCCACGGCAACAACGCCTATTGCGATTGAAATAATCGTGCCCGTTACGGACAACAACGAGTTTAACATATTAACTCCTCATTTTTTTCGATTTATTACCGAAAGAAATAATGCCTTTATTTCTTAATATAAAGAAGGTTACTACCAAAGCGATAACGGCAACCAAAATAAACGCCGTCCACCACCAAGAAAGCACTACGTATACTATACTTGCGGTAATGTAAGAGGTTAACATCCAGAAAGCCAACGTGTATTTAAACTTACCTTTAGGAAGTTCTGCCTTAACCGTTGCGGCAGCCGCAAAACAAGGCATCGTAAGCATATTGAATACGCAGAACGCTATAAGCGCTTGCCACGTGATACCCGTAGAAACCATTAACGAAATAACTTCGGCAACGCCGTCTTCGGTCGCTTCGCCCGACATAGCGCCGATAGCAGAAGCCAAAACGAAGAAAGTACCTATTACGTTTTCTTTGGCGATAAGACCGGTTACAGCCGCAACTACGAATACCCAACCGAATTCGCCGAGTTGAGAACCGAATCCCATAGGCGTGCAAATCCACTGTACGAACGCGCCTATATCGTGCAATATACTTTTGTCCATTTCGACCATTTTCCATTCCCAAGAAAAATTCGAAAGGAACCAAATCACTATATACGACGCTAAAATAATGGTAAACGCTTTTTTAACGTAATGTTTGAGTTTATCCCACAGGTGAATCATAAGATTTTTAAACTGCGGTGCGTGATATGCAGGAAGTTCCATAATAAACGGAGGAACTTCGCCGCGCATACTCGTCTGGCGCATAAACGCAACCATAATAACCGCCATAGCCATACCGAATACGTAGAGCGCGAAAGTAAGAATACCTGCGTCTACACCGCTGTAACGCGATGCAATCGCTCCGCAAATAGCGGCAAGTATAGGTGCTTTCGCTCCGCAAGTGAAGAAAGGTATTACGCGATTAGTCATAATTCTTTCTTTTTCGTCGGCAAGCGTACGAGTATTTATAGCGGCGGGAACGGAACAACCGAAGCCCATTATCATAGGCATAAACGCTCTACCCGAAAGTCCGAATTTTCTAAACGCTCTGTCGAGAATAAACGCGACACGAGCCATATAACCCGAATCTTCTAATATAGAGATAAATAAGAACAATACCAAAATTTGAGGAACGAACGAAAGAACGCCCGCAACGCCGCTCCATATACCGTCGTTTACAAGCCCTTGAGCCCAAGACGCCGCGTTTACGCTTTCGAGTCCGCCTGCTATCAAATTACCGAGCGACGAAGTTATAAAATCCATCAGGTTAAACAGTATCGCTCCGGGCGACGCTATTCCTTCGCCGTTATAAATTATAGCAAGAAGGCTGTTGCCTATTTCGCTACCCGTTTCAACGTCCGTCGCAAATCCGAAAATAGCGTTTAAGAAAAACAAATCGTTACTGAAAGTTAAATGGAAAACGGCAAAAAGAATAACCAAGAAAATAGGAATACCCCAAATTCTATGAGTTAAAACTTTATCTACTTTATCCGATTTAGAAAGATTTTCTTTTTTGGGTTTTTTAGTGAGCGCGTCAGAAAAATGCGAGGATATGTATTTATATCTTCCGTCGGCAACCATCGCCTCGAAATCGCCTTCGAAAACGTCGTCTTTAAACTGCGATTTAAACTCGTCTACCATAATCATTTCTTGAGGATGAGCGGCTACTTCGAGTTCGTCGCCTTCGGCAAGTTTTACGGCGTGGAATAAAGGATTTTCTACCCCTTTTCCTTTAAGAGCGATTCTAACGTCAGATATTACGTGGTCGAGCGGAGTACCTTCGAGTACGGTTTTACCTTCTCTTTTCTTTTTAGAAGCAGCGTATGCCTTTTCCATCAAGGTTTTTATACCTTCGTCTTTTAAAGCGGAAATTTCTACTACGGGCACGCCTATTTCCTTTTCGAGTTTGCTTATATCTACCTTATCGCCGCTCTTTCTTACAACGTCCATCATATTAAGAGCAACTACGACGGGAACGTCTATTTCCATAATTTGAGTGGTTAAATAAAGGTTTCGCTCTAAATTGGTAGCGTCTACTATGTTTATTACGCAATCGGGTTTTTCGTTTAAAATAAAATTACGAGAAACTACTTCTTCGGGAGTATACGGCGAAAGCGAATAAATACCCGGAAGGTCTATAATTGCAATATGTTCGTTAAGTTTTTTGTAAACGCCTTCTTTTTTATCTACCGTAACACCCGGCCAGTTGCCAACGTGAGCGGTAGAACCCGTCAGCGCGTTGAACAAAGTAGTTTTACCGCTGTTCGGGTTTCCTGCCAAAGCAAATTTAAGCATTATTTTACCTCCATCGATACACACGACGCTTCGGTTTTACGAAGAGTGAGTTCGTAACCTCGCACGGTTACTTCTAAAGGGTCTCCCAAAGGAGCGAGTTTGCGAAGATAAATCTCCGCACCGGGAGTTACGCCCATATCGAAAAGGCGACGGCGAACTTTGCCTTCTCCTTCGATTTTAACAACGACACCCGATTCTCCGACTTTAAATTCGTTGAGTTTTTTCATAAAATCTTACCTTAATATATTAATATATTATTTATAAATAATTTTTTGTCGAAATTAAATAATTTATCTATTTTAAACGAGTATTTTCATAGCCTGCGATTTATCGAGAGCAAGCCTTCCTTCTCTCACTTTTAAAATTACGTTTCCGCCTACCTGAGATATCACTATAAGTTTAGAGCCTATCGTAATACCTAAATTTTCGAAATGGCGTTTGTTCTTTTCGTCTAAAAGTACTTTTTTTACAGTGAGTTCTTCTCCTGTTGGTGCTATAGGCAACGGCATTTTTTTAAACCTCTTTTTTTCGGCGATTTATTTCGCCTTTTTTTAATAATCTCTAATAAAGACCTTTTCGTCTTTTACGTTAAAAGTTTACCATAGTTTACTTTTAATGTCAACAAAAAATTAACCTAAATTAACTTTTTTTGAAAATTTTTTTTATTTTTTTCTTTTTAAATAAAAAAACACCTAAAACGAAAATAATTTTTCAGGTGTTTTTAAATAAATTTTATTATTTCTTTTTCTTTACTGTTCGCGTATTTTACAGTATAATAAGTACCGCCTTTATTTTCGTAGATGTAAGCTACCAACAATTCGCAATTATCTATCATAAGGCGGTTGCGCTCGAAAAACGCGCACTTTATATATTCGTCGTACAAAATTACCGTATCGTCGCAATTTTGTACGTATTTATTATAAGTCTTTTTTTGCTCTAACGAAAATGTAGACTCTTGTCCTTTAAACGGAATACATCCTATAATTTTTATATCGTATTCTTTTTTTAATTCGAACAACACTTTACAGCATACTGTATCGAAACCTATAGCCATTCCCGAAAGAAAAACTTTAAACCCGTCGAGTATTAAAAGTCTGAAAAGTTCTTTTAATTTTTCTTCCGAAAAATCTTTTTTTAAAATTCTGTGTCCGCTGACGGCGCAAATTTTTCCGTATATTTTATAATCTTTGATATTATCTTTAATCACAACGGCTTTTTTCGCTCCTTTCCGTTTCCGCGAGGATAAATTTTTCCGGTATTTTTAAACTTTTCGGCAATTACAAGCGTACGTATGCCGCAATCTTCTAAAAGTTCGTAATTTTCTACTTTTTCTATTTTTACTCCCAAAACTTTAAAAGCGTTTTCGGCTTCTTTAATTTCTTCTTGCGCTTCTCCTTTGTAAGCAATAAATTTTCCTCCTTTTTTTATAAAAGGAATACAATATTCGGAAAGAGTATTAAGCCTTGCCACCGCGCGAGCGCAGCAAACGTCGTATTTTTCTCTATATTTTATATCTTTTCCGCCCTCTTCGGCTCGCATATTTATTACTTCGACGTTACTAAGATTTAATTCTTTTATAACTTCTTTTAAAAACGAACATTTTTTTCCTACAGATTCTACTAACGTAAAAGATAAATCATCTCTTAAAATTTTTAAAGGGATAGAAGGAAACCCCGCACCCGAACCTATTTCTATAACGCTTGCGTTTTGTTTAAAATATTTTTCGGCGCAAACGCTGTCTAAAAAATGCTTTATATTACATTCTTT
>CAYTNZ010000071.1:0-5481 GCA_964439285.1 uncultured Clostridia bacterium
GACGGTTTTTCTTCGGTTAACGTACCGTCTTGTTGGCAAAGTCACGAGGCGGAAAAACCTGTTTATATCAACGTAGCGTATCAGTTTCCTGCAACGCCTCCGTACGTGCCGTACGAAAATCCTTGCGGCGTTTATAAGCGTGCGTTTTTTGTTGAAGAAAAAAAAGGTAGATATATTTTGTCTTTTTTAGGCGTATCGTCGGCTTTTTCAGTTTATATAAACGGTGAGTTTATAGGTTATAGCGAGGGTAGTCATTGCGTGTCTGAATTCGACGTGCAACCATACATAAACGAAGGAAATAACGTTATTTGCGTACTTTGTTTTAAATGGTGCAACGGCAGTTATTTAGAGTGCCAAGATATGTTTCGCAACAACGGGATTTTTAGAAGCGTATATATTACAAATACACCTGTTTCTTGTATTTACGATTATAATTTAAAAACCGATAGCGATAAAGGCGAAGTTTTGCTTTCGGTCGAAACATTGGGCGAAGGAAGTATTTGCGTTACGATAGAGAACGATTCGCAAGTTTTAATAAGTAAAAAAGCCGTAGTAAGCAAAGATAAACACATTTGTTTATTGCAAATAGAAAACCCGAAATTGTGGTCGGCAGAAGTTCCTAATCTTTATAATTTAATTGTAGAATTTACGAGTAACGAAGGAAACGAAGTGGTTTGTCAACCTTTCGGTTTTAAAAAAGTCGAAATAAAAAACGGTGTTTTCTTATTGAACGAAAAACCTATAAAAATTAAAGGTGTAAACCATCACGATACGCATCCGGATAGGTTATTTGCGCTCAACGTCGAAGATATGGAGCGTGATATTTTTTTGATAAAATCACTTAATATGAATGCAATACGTTTCAGTCATTATCCGCCGCATCCGTATATGATAGAATTATGCGATAAATACGGGTTATACGTAATAGATGAGGCGGATATTGAAACTCACGGCGAATTGTTTACCGATGCGGGAAGCGGAAGTTTTGCTAACGAGCCTATATTTAGTGTATTCCATCCTTAAAAACGTTTATTGTATGCGTTTAAATGATATGTATTTCAAAAGGTTTTGCAGGCTTTGTAGGGATATCATAAGAGAAATAAAAAATCTCGCGGAAAATTATCCGCGAGATTTTTTGTTTATAACGAATTATTCGTTGTCGTTGTTTTCGTCAGAATCTTCTTTAATTTCTTCGCCTGATTCTTCTACTTGATAAATTTCTTCTTCGCTTATTTCTTCGTCTTCGGGGAGAACGTCGTCCGCTTCGTTTTCGTAGTCGGTGCTCTCTGCGAGTTTAAGTTTTCTCATATAACGAGTACGTTTATTAGAATAAGCGTTGTTTGTCTTTTTAGCGAGTTTGCCTTTTTTGATGTTGGCAACGAGTTTTCTTACGAGCATCGAAATCAACGTAATAACGAGTGCAACCGCCAAGATTATCGAAGATACGAGTAACCAAACGTTTTGTTCGCTGTCGTTCGTCGTCGTGGTATCGTCGCTATCGCTATCGCTCGAAGACGAACTTATCGTTTTATCTACGGTAGTGTAGTCTACAAACGTATTGTAGGTTGTGCCGTAGTTATAAGCAAAGTATGCAACCGTGTTTTCGTAAGCCGTTCCGTCGTATTCGCCGTAAGGGTTACCGCTGTTTTCGGTGTCGTAATCGGCATCGTAAGGAGCGTAATCGCTATCGTCGTATAACGAGTAATGATAGTAAACGATATTAGCATTGTCAGACGTCGGCAAAGTGCCGTTTTCGTAAGCTTCTTTAATTTTCGCTTGACTTGCGTAAGAAGGATATGCATTAAGCATATTTTCTTTAAGATGGCTTGCGTAAGTATCAGAAGTTAAAGAGTTGCCCGAAATTTTATCGAATATTACGGTAGAATTTTCAGCCATTTGTACGCTGCCGTCGCGGCTGCCGTTCCAAACTTCGAGTCGGTAATTTTTCGACGTGTCGCCGTTGGCAATATAGAAATTAACGTAAATCCATTTATATGCGTTTGAAGAAGTACCTTCGATAGTTTGAGTAAGAACCGCATTCGTTTTATTTTGAATACGTGCTTTTGCGAGTTGGTCTGCCGTTAACGCTTTGGTAAAATCTTGTACTTCAACCGAATATTTGTTGTTTTCTTCGTCAAAGTAGCGATAGAATTTACCTTCGTGCGCAAAGTATACTACGTTGTCGTTAGAATCGATAAGGTTACCGTTTTCGTCAACGTCGTAATTTGCAAGGTTTGCGTATAATTCTGTGCCTGAATAGTTTTTCGTTTTAGCCCATAAACCGTTTTCTTGTATATAGAGAAGTGTATCCGCTTTAGGACTATAATCGTTGCTTTCGGGGTCTTTTGCGACGAGATTGCCGTTAGAATCGTAACGGTAAGAAACACCCGACTTAAAGTCTAAAGCGTTTGCATATCTTACGTCGCTAATCGAGTCAGGCTCGGTAGTATCGATAAGATATAAATTTGCAACCGCGCCTTCGCTTACCATTACTCTGTAAGAGATGGTGGTGTAAGACGAAGTCGAAAGGGTACTTGCATTCTTTGCAACGTATCCGTACGAAGTAACTTTTTGATTGGTCGGATTAGTGATAAATAGGGGTTGATTTGCGCTCGTTCCCAAAATGGTATTCCACCAATTTTCAGCATTTACAGCCGCTGCGGTGTAAGAATTTACAAACTTTCCAATCGCTTCGTTATTATTATAATAAGTTTTTGCGTATGCTTTGTTTAAAAGACCTGCGTCCGCATAATTGTTTTTAGCGCTGCTTACAACGTTTGAGCCGCCTACGTAGGTAGAGCCGCCGTAAACGCCGTCGTATGCTCTCGTATCGGCGAAACCGCTTTCGATTTTATCGGTGGGGGCGTAAGCAACGTCGTCGAATCCGCCACCGTAAGTTGCCGATTTATAGTTGCCTACGAGCGACGTCGTAACCGCGTAAGTACCCGTCGATTTTAAAGCGTATTCTTGCTCGGTCATTTCCGCTTCGGCAAATCCTGCAAATGCGGCAAAACCTTCGGTGTAAGAAGAAAGCGCCGTGCCTGCGTTAGTCGTAACGCCGTAAGAGAACTCGAGAGTGAAAGTTAAAGCTGATTTCGTTTGGTTTTCAACGAATAAGAAACATTGCTGCCATCCGTCGAATATATCTTTTTGAGTACCGTTATCGTCTTTAATATCTACTTGTGTAAGGGTGGTGGTGTCAACCGCTCCGATAGTGGTGGCATTGCTTGCGTCGTATAAAGTAACGGTTGCGCCCGTTCCGCCTTGAAGGTCAGACGTTTTAACCCAGAACGAAACGGCAACGTATTTTTCGGAACCTACCGTCCAAGTTTTATTAAGTTTAGCCGTGTAGTTAGCACCCTTATAACTTGCTATAAGAAGAACATTGTCATTGCCGAAAGGATATTTTTCGAAAGCGTTTTTAACGGTTGCGCTCATCGTGGCATCTGACGTTATCGCGCTCGCCGTCGTAATTTTGCCTTTTTTATCTTTATTGTCGGTAATGTCTTTGCCGGTTGCGGTAATAACCGTTTGTCCGTACTCGTCAACGGTTAAACCGTTAGAAGATACTTCGGGCGTTAACGATGCGAAAGATTTCGAAAGATTCAACGCGTAAACTTTTTCGGGACGCGCATCGCTACGAGAATCTTTTTTGTTGTCGTTATTTTCTAACCCGAGATTTAAAGCGTAGGTGTAAGCGCTGTCGATGTTTTTAGTTGCCGTATCGTATTCGGCTGCGGTCATAACTTCGTATTCGACGTCGTCGAAGAAAGCGTAGCCGTCAATATACTCGAGTTTATTGTTTCCGCCGCCTTGACCTAAACCTAAAACGAGAGAGAAGTTGGTAGTCGCATAGGTAGAGGCTTTAATATAGAACGAATATTGAACCCAACCGTTGTTTTCGGTTACGTTTGCGGTATTGATATTGTTTACAAAAAGCGCGTCTTGCGAAGAACCGCCGACCGTATTG
Organism: uncultured Clostridia bacterium; assembly: GCA_964439285.1. Lineage (GTDB taxonomy): Bacteria > Bacillota > Clostridia > Christensenellales > Borkfalkiaceae > Borkfalkia. The sequence continues at coordinate 3,971 of CAYTNZ010000071.1, forward strand.
TTTATAGCAACGTATGCGCCGCGAGGCGAAGTAGTAGAAACTTCATTTCCCTTGTAGTCGGTCATTTTGTAGGTTTTTACCCAAACCGAAACTTTAACGGCGGTGTTCATCGTAACGGTTATAGACGAAGAAGTATATTTTGCGGCAGTACCTCTTGCATCTCTGTCCGAACGATAGTTATGAAGCATTAAAACGTGCGAGCCGTTTTTGGCAACTTCTTCTTCGTTTTCCCCCCAATGCGTTCCGGGGTTTGCCGAATTTGCAGCGTCTTTAATCGCCGCTTCTTCGAGCGTGTCGCCTGTTTTAGCGTCGTTCGCAATATCCCAGCCGGGTATATCGTAATCGTTGTCGATATCCGAATAATAATCTACGTCGTCGGGAATGTCTTTCGACGCGGTATCTTTATAGGTATCGTAATTTGATTTAGCTTTGGTGAATTCAGTACCCCAATCTTTCGAAGTGTCAACGATTCCCGATTTTGCGAGAGAAGAAGATGCCGAATCTCCCAATGCGTTGCTGCCCGAAGATTTACTCCAATTGTTAGGAGTGTAGATTAGATAACTGTTGCTGTTATCGTCAAAATACTCGAAGTCCGCGTTCGCAAAAGTTTGCGTATCGGTCTTTGTGGTTTCTTCATCGTCGTCATCGGTCGAACTGTTGCCGCTACTGCACGCGGTAAAAACGTACACGCATGCGATAAGCAACGTAAGAATAGACAACAATAAAGTTTTGAATTTGATTTTGTTCGTCTGTTTCATCTTTGCCATAAGTTACACCTTTTTAGTAGATATTGATTGTAGATATTGTAATTTAAAACAATTAAAATCATACTATCTTATTTTAATATAAATAGACTTTAAAATCAAGCAAAAGCGGTTAAAAAAATAAAAATTGAGTTATTTTTTAAGAAAAAATCACAAACTATATAATATTGTTATAAAAGGAGCACTGAAAATGGCGAAAAAACTTCAAAAAAATTCGAATATTTTGCTTGTTCTTTGCGGTGTCGTTACGGGCGCGGTTAACGGCGTTTTCGGCGGCGGTGGCGGAATGATAGTCGTTCCGCTCTTAAATTCGCTTTTAAAAAAGCCCACCGACGTTTCTCACGCAACCGCAATTTTGGTTATTTTGCCTATATGCCTTGCTAGCGGAATTATATATTTGATAAACGGATATTTTAACGGCGAACTTTTTATTGCGGTAGGTATCGGCGTTTTGGCTGGCGGATTTTTCGGTGCGCAACTTCTTAAAAAACTTTCGGCTGAGAGTATAACTTTGATTTTTGCCGTGGTAATGTTTGCCGCGGGCGTAAAAATGATTTTTTAATAAAGCGTTTGTTTTTATTGAATTTTCGTATGTATTAAAATAATTTGAGACGGAGCGTGTATGAGATTTATAGTTTTTTTATTTGCGGGATTTGCAGGCGGAATATTAGGCGGTATGGGAATGGGCGGAGGAACGGTGCTTATTCCTATCCTTACGATATTTTGCGGCGTCGAGCAGCATTTGGC
>CAYTNZ010000072.1:0-5471 GCA_964439285.1 uncultured Clostridia bacterium
CGTTATTAAAAGATACGGCAATGACGGGTATCAAAAATGCCTTAACGACGCGATGCCGCTCGTAGATTTTAAATTGAGCCTTTTGGACAAGCAGTTCGACTTAAATAAAACGGAAGAAAAACGCGCGTATATAGCGGCGGCGCTTAAAGTTATAGCCGAAGAAGAAAGCGAGAGCGTAAAAGAAGATTTATTAAAAATCGTACGAAACAAAACGGGCACGACTTACGAGGCGTTAAAACGCGACTTGGACAACTCGCCCGTACAATCGAAAGCAGAAGTTAAAATCGAGCGAAAAATCGACGACGGCTCTGACAGAGTTGTAAAAGCGTGTCGATTTATACTCGCGTCGGTGTTGTTCCACGCGAAATATGCAAAAAATTTCGACGTTTCGAGTGTCGAATTCGAAAATAACGTGCATAATATTATCGCGGATTATATAATTAAACAGCAAAAAAAGGGCGAAGACGTACGAGCGAGCGCGCTTTTTGACATATTCGACGATACCGAAAGCGAACTTTCCGAAATATTTAATTTAAGTATGGGCGACAATCTTGCCGGAGAAGACGCGGTTAGATATTTCGAAGACAGTATTAAAACTTTGGAACGAAATAAAATAGAAAGAGATTTAAAAGAACTCGGTGTTATATGCGACGCCGAAACGGATATTTCGAGACGGCGCGAATACCAAAAACAAATATTAGAACTTACAATAAAACTGAAAAAATTATAACAAGCGGAGGATAAAACTTAAATGGCAGTATCCGAACAAAAATTAAACGAAGTGCTTAAAGCGCTTATAGAAGAATACCGTCGTAAAGGCAGTATACCCACGCACGTACTTTTCGACGTGCTTGAAAAAATCGATACCGGTTCGGACCAATTCGACTACGTATATAAAACGATAGGTGAAGCCGGCATTCAAATCGTAGACGAAGACGAGCGCGATAAAGAACTTTTCGAGCAAGCGCTCAGAGATATCGGATTAGACGACCCCGTTAAAATGTATCTTAAAGACATAGGTCGCGTTCCGCTTCTTTCGCCCGAAGAAGAAATAGGGCTCGCTCAAAAAATGCAAGAAGGCGACGAAGCCGCTAAAAAACGTTTGAGCGAAGCGAATTTGCGTCTTGTAGTGTCTATTGCAAAACGCTACGTTGGGCGCGGAATGCTCTTTCTCGATTTAATTCAAGAAGGAAATCTCGGTCTTATGAAAGCGGTAGAAAAATTCGATTATCAAAAAGGATTTAAATTTTCTACCTACGCTACGTGGTGGATTCGTCAGGCTATAACTCGTGCTATCGCCGACCAAGCGAGAACTATTCGTATCCCCGTGCATATGGTCGAAACCATTAACCGTTTAACGCGTGCGTCGAGAATACTTTTACAACAGTTAGGTCGCGAACCTACACCTGCCGAAATTGCGAAAGAACTTAATATTCCCGAAGAAAAAGTTCGCGAAATTCAAAAAATAGCGCAAGACCCCGTATCGTTAGAAACGCCTATCGGCGAAGAAGAAGACAGCCATCTCGGTGATTTTATCGAAGACGAGCACGCTGCAACGCCGAGCGATTCTGTCGCGTTCACTCTTTTAAAAGAACAGATGTTAGGCGTTCTCGATACGCTTACCCCCAGAGAAGAAAAAGTTTTGCGTTTGCGTTACGGCATTGACGACGGCAAACCGAGAACGTTAGAAGAAGTAGGTAAAGAATTTAACGTAACTCGTGAACGTATTCGTCAAATCGAGGCGAAAGCGCTTAGAAAACTTCGTCATCCGAGCCGTAGTAAACGCCTTAAAGATTTTTTGGAATAAAATGAAATTTACCAAACGGCTGAATACTATATTTTCGGAATTGGAACGGTGCGAAAAATTTGCCGACATAGGTTGCGACCACGGCTATTGCACCGAATATATGTTAAAAAACAATCTTTGCAAAAGCGCGGTAATTTCGGATATCAGTGCGGAGTGTCTTAAAAAGGCACAGGTTTTACTTTCCGATTACGTAAAATCGGGAATATTGCAATCGGTTTGTTGTAACGGGTTAGAAAAAGTTCCTTTCGATTGCGATTTCGTACTTATTGCAGGAATGGGCGGCGAAGAAATTATCAATATTTTAAAAAACGGATATTTTCCCGAAAAACTTTTGCTTCAACCGATGAAAAACAGTTCTAAATTACGAGAATTTTTGCTTTTGAACGGTTACGAAATTATAGCCGATTATACTTTTTGCGACGAAAAGTTTTACGATATCGTAAAAGCGAAAAAAAACGGATACGTAAGTGAATATAGTTTGCGCGAACTCGAATTCGGCAGAGATAATTTGAAAAAACCTTCGCGCGACTTTGTTTTAAAAATAGAGAGCGAGATTGCCAAAAAAGAAAGTTATCTTACCGCCAAAATGAGCGATACGGCGAAAAGTTCGCTTATAGAATCGCTTAACACTCTTAAAGGTGTTTATAATGAAGTTACAAGAAATTTATAATATTTTAGAAACTGAAATTCCTAAAAAATTGAGCGACGATTTTGTTGCAAAATTTAACGGACACGATAACAGCGGCATACTCGTCGATACGGGTATCGATATAAAAAAGGCGGTTTTTGCGCTTGATTTAACAAATGGTGCTATAAATCAAGCAAAAAAAATAGGTGCAAACCTTATCGTTACGCATCATCCCGCAATTTTTTATCCTATATCGAATATTTGCACTGAAAACGTTTTGGGTAAAAAACTTATAGAGTGCATAGCAAACGGTATTTCGGTAATAGCAATGCATCTTAACGCCGATTGTGCACCGCTCGGGGTAGATTATCATCTGGCAAAAGCGGTTGGCGCAAGAGATGGTGAAAATATACCTAAACAATGTGTCGAAGGCGGCGGTTACGGCAGGGTGTTTTCGATAGAAGAACAAACCGTGGAAGAACTTTCTAAAAAAGTTAAAAACGAACTCGGCGCTAAAAATGTTTGGGTTTTCGGAAAAGAAAATATCGTAAAAAAAGCGGCTACGTTTTGCGGTGCGGGAGTCGATAATTCGACAATGGCAATAGCAAAACAAAACGGTGCAAACGTAATTATTTCTGCCGATATAAAGCACAATTACGTGAGCGACGCGTTAGATTTAAAAATGAGCGTAATTCAATTTACTCATTATGCGAGCGAGAATTACGGATTTAAGAAAATATATCAAATTTTAAAGGATAAACTCGGCGTGTACAGCGAGTATCGCGACGAGGACGTTATGCTTTAAATAAGGAGATTTTTATGATTAAGGAATTAGTTAAATATCAAGAAACCGACGGCAAACTTATCGCTATCGAAAAGGAAATAGCAGCGTCCGAAGAACGTAAAAAGTATATGACCGCACGTAAATTTTTAGAAAAAGCGCCCGAAAAACTCGAAGCGCTTGACGCGAGAGCGGCAGAACTTGTGCATATTTTAGAACTCTTGATAAAAAAATACAACGAAATAGCCGAGACCATTAAAGAATTCGAAAATCTTGACGAAATGGTAGAGCAAGGCGCCGAAGTTTCTTTTTATAAAAAGAACGCCTCTCAAATTATGGATAGTTTAAAGGCTTTAAAAGCGGATATAAATAAACTTTCTTTACGTATAGAAGAAGCGAAAGCCGAATACGCCGCCGCTAAAAAGCAAACTATCGCCGCGCAAAAACAATACAAAGAATATAAGGTAAAATATACCGAAATTAAAGATAAAAGGGCAGAAGAAATTCAAACTATCGAAAACGAACTTGCAACGCTTGCAAAAAATATTCCTGCCGATATGCTTGCAAAGTACAATGCAAAGCGTAAAGAAAAACTTTTTCCTATCATTTGTTCGGTGAGCGGAAACAGATGCCCGCAATGCGGAATGGAATTATCGATTGCCGAAATTTCGAAACTTTCGGACGGAACGGTTATAGAGTGCGATAACTGCCATAGAATTTTATTTACCGATAAGTAAATTATCAAAACCATATAAAGTTTAATTATAAAAGCCGCGCCTTGTTTTTAGCAAGGCGCGACTTTTACTATACGCAAAATAAAAAATTTAAATTTTTAAATTTTCTTCTAAAAAAAGCGGCGAATCTAAAAATTCGTTTATAGTCATATCGAATCCGCAATTGAAAAACGTGCCTTGTAAAAAATAAATGTTTTTGAAATTTAAAGTAAATATCCTCCACGTCAGTGGGGGATATCTGCTAATTAACGTTGCGTATGAAGTTTTCCGTCGTCGCCAAAAACTTTGGTAGGGCGTTCGTCTTTAAGAGCCATTAAATAATCGTTGTATTGCTTTTCGGTAAGCGTTTTTATTTTTGTTTTTTTCTTTTTTGACATAATAAAAAACTCCTGTCGGTTTTTTATAAGTATGCGCTAAAATTTGCTTTTTTATACTAAAACTTGCGCAAAGTGAAAACGTGCCGTAAAAAACTACTAACGTTTGTACGTTATAATCGTTAAAATTGCTAAAAACAGATAAAAAAATATCCGACGGATTATCCGTCGGATATTTTTTTATGAAATGTAATTTACTTTTTATTATAAAACTCTTACTCTCGTTATAAAATCGAGCGCGTTGAGTTCGTCGATAACCTTTTGCGAAGGAACTTCGTCTAAATCGACTATGCAGTATGCTTTTTCGCCTTTCGATTTATCTAAAAGGTTTGAGATATTTATGCCTGCGCCAGAAATAATAGAAGTGATTTTAGAAATAACTTCTTTAACGTTGTCGTGCAAAATGGTCATACGGCTTACCGAAGTTTTAGGCGACGATACGTCGGGATAGTTTACGCTGTGAACGATGTTTCCGTTTTCGATGTAATCTACGAGTTCGCGAGCAGCCATCATTGCGCAATTGTCTTCCGCTTCGGGAGTGGAAGCGCCGAGATGGGGTACGCAGATAACGTTTTTAACGCCGATAAGTTCGTCCGAGGGAAAATCGGTAATGTAACGCTCTAACTTACCGCTTTCGACCGCCGCGATAACTGCCGACGTGTCTACGAGTTCGCCTCTCGAATTGTTTATAAGAACTGCGCCGTCTTTCATTTTAGCGAAAGCGTCCGCATTGAACATTTTAGTCGTAGAAGGGGTTAAAGGAACGTGAACGGTTACAAAATCGGAGTTCTTTAAAACGGTGTCGATGTCTGCCATAACAACATGCGAATCTAAGTGGAGTGCGCCGTTAACCGAAAGATAAGGGTCGTAACCTAAAACTTTCATACCTAAACTTATAGCGTCGTTTGCAACCGAAAGACCTATTGCACCCAGTCCTATAACGCCGAGCGTTTTGCCCGTTATTTCGTGTCCTACGAAATTAGACTTGCCTTTTTCAACCGTTTTAGAAATGCCTTCCGTTCCTTTTAAGGTTTTAACCCAATCGATTGCGTCAACTATTTTTCTGCCGCCTAAAAAGAGTTCGCAAAGAACCAATTCTTTAACGGCGTTTGCGTTTGCACCGGGGGTGTTAAAAACGACTACGCCT
>CAYTNZ010000073.1:0-5373 GCA_964439285.1 uncultured Clostridia bacterium
ATACTTTGTCTTCGCCTATAATTTTTCCCGCTTCTTTTGCAAAACCGTGAGACGCCGACGAGCCCGACGAAATGTTGAAATGTACGACAGTTAACCCTTTATCCGTATATTTTTTAAAAAAGCCGACGTAGTCGTCTACGCTGGGCGCTGCCGTTTTAGGAAGTTCGCCCGTTTTTTCGACGTAATCGAATATAGTTTGCGGAGTTATACCTTCGCCGTCGCGATAAGTATTAACCCCTAAAATCACGTTAAAACGCATAAGTTCGATATTATTTTCGGCTAAAAGTTCATTACTTAAATCGCAAGTACTGTCCGATGTGATAATAATTTTTCTTTCCATAAAATACTGCTCCAAAAAATTTATCTAAAATATGTTAAAAAGAAAAGTTAAAAAACCTTTACAAGAAATTGACCAAGGAGTAACCACGCCTACGACGTCGGAACACTTTAAAGTTCTATAATGACCGCGGCTGTCCTCGCTGTCGTTACGATTATCTCCCATAAAAAATATTTCGTCGTCTTTTAATACGAGCGGATTATCCGCAGTCGCGATAACGTTATTTTGAACCCAAGGTTCAGGAAGATAATCTTCGGTTACGAGTATAAATTCGGTATCGCCTTTATTTTTTCTGTATAAATTTCCGCTTTCGGCATAAATACTGTCGCCGGGTAAAGCGATTAATCGCTTTATTAAATATTTTGAATCGCCGTTCGAAAGTTTTTCGTTCGAATTTAAAACGATGATATCGCCGCGTTCGAGCGTGATATAATTTATTTGCATATATAAATAATCGCCGTTTTTAAGAGTATCGTTCATTGAATTTCCGACAACGACGACGCCGTTTAACATTTGTGTGAATATAACAACTATAATTACGAAAACCGTAATAATAACGACAAAAAAATTGATAGTCGATTTTAATTCTTTATCTGCGTTTTTACGTTTATCGATTGCGTCTTTATAATCGCTTTTCATTAATTCCCCTCGTCGATTTAACCGCTCGTTTAAATTCTTCCACCCCGAGCATAACGACTCTGCCGCATTTATCGCATTTGATTTTTATATCCGCACCCACGCGAATAACAGTCCAACAATCGCTACCGCACGGATGCTTTTTTTTGGTCGTAACTTTATCTCCTATAGAGTATAACATAAACTCGCTCCGTTTATAAAGAAAATTAGGTGAAATTTTAAACCCAAAGTAAATTATTAAGCGCAAATAGTTCGCTGCAATTAAAGGTTATCGCGTAACCTAAGTTAATTTGCGAAAGCGGAATACCGACGTTATTTTTAAAATCTTTCGCGCTTAAAATAACGTTATTCCAATTTTCGCCGCCGTCGATATCGACAGTGCAAGAATAAACTTCGTCAGCCACGTCTTTTTTTACTTTTACGGCGATTAAAACGTTGCACTTTTTCGGCGAATACAAATCGAACATTAAACTCGCATTATCTTGCGGACGATATTGACTATCGCTTATTTTATAAGTTTTAAGCCCCGTAGGAGAATAAATTCCTTTTATTCCGAAAGCGCCTTCGATAAGTTGGACAAGCGGCTTTTCGTTTATAATCAGGCAATCGGCAAGAAAGGTTTTATCTTCTTTATCGAACATAAAACTGTCGGTCGCGTTGACGCTGGTGTACAATATTCTGCTTGCGGGCGTTAAGTTTTCATACTGTTTTTCTACGCGTTTCACCGCGATTTTAGACGAAACGTAAAAACCACAACTGTATTTTACTTTTGCGTACGCAAATACGATTTTTGCTTTTTCATACGCGTTTAAACGGAATGTCGCGCCGTAATCGCTTTCGCTTTTTAGTTTGCAAAGCTCCCAATTTCTCGTCGTAGAATCGCAATTATCTTGCGCCATAAACGCTTTGCAATCGGTAAACTCTCCGTTTTTATCCATATTGAGTTTTACGACGAGTTCGCCGTCTTCGTCTTCTTCTATAACTATATCTACTGGAGCCGGCATAAACACCGCTCTGTCTTTTAAGTATTTATCTAAGAACAAATCGAGATTGGCTAAGCTCGTACTCCCGATACACCCGTCGTATCGCGACGCGAAATGAAAGGTTTTTTCCATATCGGGATTAATTCGCGCATAGGTATCGAAAGCCCTGTCCGCGTCGAAATCGTTGTCGTTGGTCGCGCAAAGCATCATAACGGGACATTTAACGAACGGCGCATACGCCTGAGAATCTACGGCGGCGAGAAAACGATGTCTTTCGTCGTCGAGTTTTATATCGGGGCAATCGCCGAATTTAAACTTGCCTTTATACGTCATCCAACCGCCTGCGCAAACGCTTATTCCGCACGATAAATCGGACGATGTTGCCATAAGTTGCCAAGCGATTTCTCCGCCTTTTTTAATACCGAGAACGCCTATACGCTCGATATCGTTACGTTCTTTTAAATAACGCAAACAATATCTCGCAACGGCTACCCACTCGTACCACGAAGTTTCTTTAGCCGAATCGTCGGCATAGTACATTCTTCTTCCCGCTTCTTTAAAATTCGCATAAAAAACGTCTTGCGGATATTCGGTATAATTTTCGCAATCGTCGTATTTTCCGCGATAATCGGGCATAAGAACAACAAAACCTTTGTCGGCAAAACGGCGCATAAGTTCAACGCTTACGGTATGGTCAGCATCGGGTAAAATTAAAAGAGCCGAATGTTTATCGCCTTCGGGAACGGCAATTTGCGAATAAACGCGAACTCTGCCCTCCTCGGTTTTGCGCCCGTCAAAGCGCACACCGTAAAACTTTACGTTTTCGTAGGTAGATAGCAACGTTTCTTGTGTATTAAGTTCGAGAGTATCGTCAAAATCGTTCCATAACGTTGACGGGGTTAAAATTTTGTTAGCCAAAAGCAAAACTCCCTTTAATAGTTAATTTGTATTTTCGAACTTCCGCCCTCGGTTGCTCCGATAACGGTTACTTTATTATCGATTCGATGTTTAAGTTCTTCGACGTGCGAAATCAAACCGATGGAAAAATGAGTATTTTTTAATTTTTCAAGGCTGTCCATAACGGTATCGATAAGTTTTTCGTCCAACGTACCAAACCCTTCGTCTAAAAAGAAAAATTCTATAGGCTTTAACGACTTTGCGTAAATAGCCGAAGACAACGCGAGCGCGAGCGAAAGCGAAACGAGAAAAGTTTCTCCGCCCGACAAAGTAGCAACCGAACGCAACTGTCCGCCGTTAAAGTTATCGCCTACGAAAAAGCCCTGATTATATCTTATAAAATATCGTCCGCTCGTAAGTTTTAAAAGCGTTTCGCTTGCAACGGTCGAAATATCAGACAAATATTCGGAAGCGATAAATTCCATAAATTGGTTGCCTTTTATAAGGGCGCGCAACTTTTCTAAAATTTCGAGTTGATTTTTAAAATAATCGCGCTGATTTTGTAAATCGAGTTTTTCGGATAATTTATCCGAAATTTCGTCGCGCTTTGAATTCAACAACTTTATATCGGCATAAATATTTTGTTTCCGTTTCGATAAATTTTCGAATTCAAACTTTGCCGCGTCGAGTTCTTCTTTCGTTACGGGAATATATTCGCTAAGTAAAACGTTCAGCGTAGCGGTTATAGAACGCTTATCATCGTCGTACTTTTCAATCTCTTTTTGCAAAACGTCCGCTTGCGGATATTTATAAATAAGACTATATACTTCGTCAACGTTCAAAAAGCCGTTTTTCGCTAAAATTTCGTTTAACGCCGAATTTAAAGAATTTAAATTGTCTTTTAAAATATTTAAAGTCGCTTCGCTCGTTTTTATTACAACGTCAACTTCGTTTTTTTCTCGTTTTAAGTTCTCGATACTTTCTTTTAACTCGAATCTTAATAATTCGATACGCTCTATTTCCGATTTTAGCGACCGGATATATTTATCGTAATCGCATCCGCCGAGCGTTTTTAAAAGTTTTTCTTGAATAGAAGAAATTTCGGTTTGCAATTTTATACGCGTTTCGTATAAATCGGCAAGATTTTGTTCCGCAAACGACTTTATTTTATTTTGCTCTGCAATTTGCATCTCGCACGCGTGTTCGTCGCGCACCATAATATCTTTAGCACTTTTAAGTTTTTTAAATTGCTCAAAAATCTCGTCGGGCGAAAAGGTTGTTTTCACTTCGGAAAAAAGGCGATTATAATAATCGATTCTTTCTAAAAGCGTTTTTTCAGCCTCAAAATAAAGCGGTGTTTCGTCTTTATAGTCGGCACGCAATTTTTCAAGCTTTTCGTTAAAAAACAAAATCGAACGATTATATTCTTCTTTTAAAAGCGAACCGCCGAAATTTTGTTTTAACAAATTTTCGGGTTCTCCTAATTCATCGAGTTTTTCGCGTTTTTTATCGAGCAACGATTTTACGCCGTTTAATCGATTTAATTCAAATTCGCATTGTTTTACAATATTTTCTTTGTTTTTACATTCTATATTTAAATTATAAAGTTCTTTCGATTTTAAATTAAACTTTTCGCCGTCTTCTTTTAAATATTCGGCTTGCGCGAGTTTTAAACGCAAATCCGCTAATTTCTCGTCGAAATTTTCGTTTTTTTCGATATTTTCTTTCTCTGCAAGATTTTCGCTCACGGTTTTACTTTTTAATGCGGCAGCATTAAATCGTTCTTGCTCTAAAGAAATTTTATTTTTCGATAAAGATATATCGTCAAACGTGTTTTTTATAGAAGTAGCCGAAGAAAGTCTTAAAAGCGCGTTTCTTTTTTCGGCAATTTCGTTTTCTCTCTCGTTAAGAATATCGAGTGATTTTTGCGCTTTTTCTATGTTTATTTTTCTATCGTAATAAGTTTGCGCACTTTTAAACTTGTCTTCCGAAACTTTATAATTTTTTTCGATAATTTCGCGTTCTTGCTCGAAAGATTTTATTTTTTCGTCTATTTCTCTTAAAATCTCGCGCGACACTCCTTCAAAACTTTTAAGTTGCCCCTCGAAAAAGTTAAGTCTGTTAGTGCAAGATAAAAGTCTGTCGCGAACTTTTAAATTTAATTTTTCGCCGTATTCTTCGAGCGAAAAAAGTCTTGAAACGAGTTTTAATCTATCGCTTTTTTCCGCTTTTACAAACTGCGAAAACTCGCCTTGCGGCAACGCGATACATTTTTTAAAATCTTCGAACGAAAGCCCTATTATTTCTTGCACGAGCGAGTTTACAATCGATACTTTGCCGTCTGCAAGCGGCGTTATAACACCGTTTTCAATTTTAAAAAGTTCGGCTTTTTGCAACGAATTTTTTCTGCGTATTTCGCGCTCTATTCTAAAATGTTCTCTTTTCGTTTCGATTACCGATTCGAAATCGAAATTAACGTACGCCTTATCGCAATTATAATTTATAATATCAGAACCTACG
>CAYTNZ010000074.1:0-5329 GCA_964439285.1 uncultured Clostridia bacterium
CTCGGAACAATGCCGTCGGAGGGCATCGTTTTATCCAATTAGACTACGGGTGCGTTTATCGTTTTAATTATAACAAATATTTTTATTTTTTCAAAGCAATAGCATACGTTTTTTTTAATTTTCGCGTTTATTTAAACGCTGAACTTATTCACTCTTTATATTTTTTATTCATACACTGTATTAAGGGCAAAAAAGTCCCCTTACCAAAGAGGAAACGTTATGACGCTTGGCTTATGTATGATTGTAAAAAACGAACAATACACCCTTGCACGATGTTTAAACAGCGTGCAAGGCGTATTCAACGAAATTGTTATAGTTGACACCGGTTCTACCGATAACACCGTTGAAATTGCAAAATCGTACACCGACAAGGTATATTTTTTTGAATGGACATACGATTTTTCGGCAGCGAGAAACTTTTCTTTTTCAAAGGCAAAAAGCGACTATTTAACGTGGCTTGACGCCGACGACGTTTTATCTTACGAAAATAAAGCCGCGTTAATATCGCTAAAAAACACTCTTTCGCCGAACGTCGATATGGTTTTTATGCGTTACGCGGCGGCGTTTGACGAACACAATCGCCCTACGCTCGTTTACGAGCGCGAAAGAATAGTTAAGCGCGAAAAAGGTTATAAATTCGAAGGTGCGGTTCACGAAGTTATCGTGCCGAGCGGAAATATATTGCATTCGGATATAACCGTATTTCACAAAAAAGACGTTTCGAAAAAGAAGGATGCGGAGCGCAATTTAAACATTTTTCGAAAACTGTTTGCGGACGGTAAGACGCCGGACGAGCGACAAAAATTTTATTACGCGCGAGAGTTGTACGAAAACGGGCTGTACGATGCAGCCGTAACGGCGTATTGCGAATTTTTGAGCGGAAACGGATGGTTCGAAAATAAAATTTGCGCCTGCCGCGACCTTTCCGCTTGCTACAAAGCAAAAAATATGCCCGAAAAAGAACTTGCCGCGCTTTTTAAAAGTTTCGAACTCGACACTCCGCGCGCGGAAACGTGTTGCTTAATCGGGGCTTTTTATATGCGCTATCGTCTGTACGAAAAGGCAATTTTTTGGTATAAACTCGCGCTTAATTTAAAGCCGAATTACTCATCGGGCACGTTTGTTTTTTGCGACGCATACGGCTTTATTCCCGCGATAGAACTGTGCGTTTGCTACGACAGGCTCGGCGACAAGATAAAAGCCGAAAAATACAACGATATCGCAGGCTCGTTTAAGCAATACAACAAAAGTTATTTGCATAACAAACTCTATTTCGACAAAATTTTTAAACGCAACGATGCGTAAGGACACGTATGATTAACGATTGTTTTCTATTCCCTTTTTTCTTTTTTTGTAATTCTTGCCGTAAAGAATGTTGCTCTGCCCCCGTAGCGTCAATCGACGCCTACGGCGTAACTGATATTACGGCAGTAACAGGTATAACGGGAGCGACGGGTGCAACAGGTGCAACGGGTGCGACAGGTGCTACAGGTGCAACGGGTGCTACGGGTGCGACGGGTGCTACAGGCAGCGTTGCCACCGACACTCTCACCGCTTATTCAGACACTGCAAAAACGCTTAACGCGGGCGGCGCTATAATATTCGATGCACACACGGCTATAAACGGTTCGGCGCTTTTGCACGAAGCACAAACTCCGAATATAATTATTAACGAATCGGGTGTATATTATGCTACTTTTAACGGCACAACGTCTCCGCCTGCGTCCGTAACCTTCCCTTTAACTAATTCGCTACGTTTCGAACTCGATGGTGCGGCTCTCGACGGTGCTGTTTCTACAAAAGTGTTTAACAGCGCCGACGAAACGGCAAATCGAACAATTTCGCGTATTATTACCGTTACGTCCGCTCCTACGGATTTAACGGTGGTTTCGAGCAGTGCGCTTTCTTATAACGACGCGGCTATAAATATATTTAAAATAGCGGAACTTTCAAACGCCGAATAACAAAAACGTTTACGAAATATTTGATTTTACGGGGGCTTTAACGAGCCCCCGTTTTCCGCTTGACGAAATTAAAAAAAAGGTCTACAATATGTGCATAACTCAAAAAAACAAAAAACAAACGACGCTTTTAACACACCGCAACGTCGTAAAAAAGGACTTTCGATGATTTTGACCGATATACACACTCATTCCTATTTTTCGGCAGACGCTTTCGTTCCTACCGAAAAGATGATAGAATCAGCCATAAAAAAAGGATTAAAATACTATGGCTTAAGCGAACATTTAAATTACGATTACGCCGTACTCGGATTACGTTTTTGCGGAGATAATCCCGAAATAGACTTAGACGAATACTTTAAAAAAGCACGCGATTTACAAAAACAGTATAAAAACGATATTAATCTTTTAGTGGGGTTAGAATTCGGATTTAACGATTCCGATTTTTGTTATAAAGAGTACCTTAAAGTGCAAAACGAATACAAACCCGACTACGTAATTAACGCGGTGCATACCTGTCTCGGACAAGAATGTTTTTTTCCTGAATTCACAAAAGACAAAACGAAAGAATACGCCTACGGCGCGTATTTTAACGACGTTTTAAAAAGTCTTGATGTACCCTATAATTACGACGTCGTTGCGCATTTAGGATACTGTTCGCGAAACGCGGTTTACCGCGACCCTAAAATAAGATATTCCGAAAACGCGGATATTTTTGATAAAATACTCGAAAAAATAATAAAAAAAGATAAAATTTTAGAGTTTAACACGTCGTCGCGCACCGCGGGCAGCGCGTTTTTACCCGACACCGACGTTGCGCAAAAATATTTCGATATGGGCGGAAGAAAAGTATCTTTCGGCTCGGATTCGCACGATACAGACCGCATTGGCGATAAGTACGACGTTGTAGCGTCCGCTCTCAAAAATATAGGCTTTACCCACTTTACCATACCCGATAAACACAAAACGATTGAAATTCAGTTATAATTACCAAGGGCTTGACGCAATTTTGCGTCAAGCCCTTGTTTTTAGTTTTAAATCATTAATATACTTTTTAAATTTATACAAATGCGTTTTAAATTTATTTTTTACGGCAATTATTTTAAATCAACGTATATTTACAACTCTTTTCGCTCGGCAAGCCGCCACCTACGAACAACTCGCAAGTATCGCCGTTTACTCTTTCGCCGTTCGAATTTACCGCTTGCATCCAATATTCGTCAAGTTCCATTTCTACGATTTTATTCTCGCCCGATTTAAGATAAACGCTTGTAAACGCAGCCAATTGATAGTTCGGTAAATTCTCGCCCTTGAGCGTATTTTTAACGTACGTTTGAACGATTTCGCGCCCGTCGTATTTGCCAGTATTCGTAACTTTAACTTTTACGAATGCCTTTTTATCGTTAAATTTGCCGACGCTTAAATCGGAATACTCGAACGTGGTATAACTCAAACCGTAACCGAACGGATATACAATGTTTCCCGTAAAATATTTATACGTTCTGTTTTGCATAGTATAATCGGTAAAATCGGGCAACTCGTTGCTGTCTTTATAAAACGTTACGGGAAGTTTACCCGACGGATTGCATTTTCCGCACAAAATATTCGCAACCGCTATACCGCCGTACTGACCGGGGTACCACGCTTGAAGTACCGCGTTCGCCTTATTTGCAACGCTTAAATCTATGGCACTGCCGCTCAAATTTACGACTATTACGTTTTTATTGGTCGCAACAATATTTTCGATAAGTTGATTTTGATAACCGGGCAAATTTAAATCTTTTTTATCTCCGCCCAAGTCGCTGTTATAAGCGTCTCCTTCTTCGCCTTCGAGTCTCGGATTAAGCCCTACGCACACTATTGCAACGTCGCTGTGTTTTGCGGCAAGTATAGCCTCGCTCATTCTGTCGTTAGATTCGGCGCAGCCTTCGACCTTATCGCCGACAACGTGGCAACCTTCGGCATAAATAATTTTAGAATTTTTAAACACATTGCGTACGCCGTCCAATACGGTATATTGCTCGCTCGGCGTGCCGTTGTAATTTCCGAGCAGAACCGCTCTTTCGTTTGCGTTAGGTCCTATAACGGCAACCGTTTTTACGGTGTTTATATCGAGCGGCAAAAGTCCGTCGTTTTTTAAAAGAACGATACTTTCTTGCGACGCTTTAAGCGAAAGTTCGTGATGTTCTTCGGTATCGTTTTCGGTATACGGGATATTGTTAAATTTACAATTTTCGCCGTCGATAAGCCCGAGTTTTAATCTTGTTATTAAAAGTTGTAAAACGACTTCGTCGATTTCTTCTTCGGTAACTAAATTTTCGTTTACGGCAACCATTAAAGTTCCGTATACGCCGCCGCAGTTTAAATTACAACTGCTTTTAACAGCGAGAGCAGCCGCCTCGGGCGCGGTCGAAACACTTTTAAACACAGCAAAAATATCATATAACGCGCCGCAATCGGAAACGTAATAACCGTCGAATCCTATTTTTTCGCGAAGCAGTTTTTTAATTAGTTTTTTAGAAGCGTTGCAAATTTCGCCGTTTACGCTGTTGTACGCACCCATAACTCCTTCGACTTCGGCGTCTTTAATACACCTTTCGAATGCAGGAAAATAGGTTTCGAAAAAATCTTTTTTAGTTACTTCGCTGTTGAATCCGTGCCTGCCTTGTTCGGGTCCAGAATGTGCTACGAAATGCTTTACGCACGCCGCCGCTTTTAAATAGTCATCGTCGTCGCCCTGAATACCTTTAATATACGCAGAGCCTAAAGTTGCGGTTAAACAAGTATCTTCGCCCAACGTTTCGTGCCCGCGTCCCCATCTCGGGTCGCGAAAAATATTTATGTTTGGCGACCAAAACGTAAGCCCTTTATAAATATTAAAATCGCTCATTTCTTTAAAAGCATTGTATTTTGCTCTGCCTTCGGTAGCGATACAGTCGCCTATCTCTTGCATAAGCGGCTCGTCAAAAGTAGCGGCAAGCCCTATCGATTGCGGAAATACGGTAGCAACACCTGCTCGAGCAACGCCGTGCAAAGCCTCGTTCCACCAATTATATTGCGGTATGTTCAATCGTTCTATAGCCGCAGACGCATTGCACATTTGGCTTATTTTTTCTTCTAACGTCATTTGCGAAAGAAGTTCTTTCGCTCTTTTTTTATATTCGAGTATTTTTTGTTTTTTCATCGATTTACCCTACCTTCAATTACATATTGTTTTTACATTTCTTCGTGCACGTGCACGAGATATTGTATCTTGATTATAACACACAAACGGTGCATTGTCAATACTTAAACGACGGACTTCTTCATAATTATGTAGGATTACAATAGATATGAGACAAAAGGTATAAAAAAAGATAGCGAAAAGA
>CAYTNZ010000075.1:0-5199 GCA_964439285.1 uncultured Clostridia bacterium
GCCCGTAACGTAATAAACGTTTTCTTCTTCGTCTTTTAAAATTTCGAACTGATTAACGTCGGGGCGTTCATAAGTAAATTCGTCGGCAGGAATAGGTTCTGCAGGCGGTAGCGTTGCCAAAATTTCGAATATGGCGTCGATAAGTTCAGCAGTACCGTTGCCGTTTACCGCGGTAACGAGAAATTTTTTATACTTTTTGCATTTTCTTTTAAATTCTTTTATATTTTCTTCCGCGCCGTAAACGTCGCACTTGTTCAAAACCACTATTTGCGGCAATGCCGCGAGTTTTTTACTGTACTGTTTAAGTTCTGCGTTTATCTTTTTAAAATCTTCGTAAGGGTCGCGCCCTTCCACACCCGAAATATCTACTACGTGGCACAACATTCGCGTACGTTCTATATGTCTTAAAAAGTCGTGTCCTAACCCTTCGCCGTCGGCTGCGCCTTCGATAAGCCCGGGAATATCCGCCGCTACAAAAGATTTATCGTAACGTTTAACGACGCCGAGATTGGGCGAAAGCGTAGTAAAATGATAATTTGCAATCTTAGGACGCGCCGCGCTTATTTTAGACAGCAACGTGCTTTTTCCCACGTTAGGAAAGCCTATAATACCTACGTCGGCGATAACTTTAAGTTCTAATATAAGTTCGTGTACGGGCGTTTTTTCGCCTTTTTGCGCAAAATGCGGAGCGTGCCTTTTACTCGTAGTAAAGCGAACGTTACCCTTTCCGCCGTATCCGCCTTTCGCAACGAGAATTTTTTCGCCGTCGTTATACACGTCGCAAAGCACCATACCGCTCGCCGCGTCTTTTACGAGCGTTCCGAGCGGAACGGATATTACAACGTCGTCGCCGCCTTTGCCGAATCGGTTATTCGTGCCGCCGCGCTCGCCGTTACCCGCGGTAAATTTAGAGCCGAAACGAAAATCGAGCAAGTCGTTTTTGTCTTTATCGCCTACAAAGTACACGTCGCCGCCCTTTCCGCCGTCGCCGCCGTCCGGCCCGCCTTGTGCAAAGCCTTTAAAACTTTTAAACGAATTCATTCCGTCGCCGCCGTCGCCTGCTTTTATTGTTATTTTAACTTTATCGGTAAACATATTTTTTCTCCTTAAAACGCCGTATTGGCGCGGTTTTTCAGCGTGTTATAACAAACGAATTATTCGTCGTTATTTTTATACACACCGCCGCTTGCCATTTTTACTGCTTATTGTTTTTATTAAAATAATCGCAATACTCTTTTAGCGTACAATTAGCGCAATCGGGTATTTGCGAACGGCAAACGCGTCTGCCGTGATAAATAAGCCAATGGTGCGCTTTTGACCAATCTTTTTTAGGAATCGTTTTTTTTAATTGTTCTTCGGTTTTCAGCGGCGTATCCGCTTTTGCAAGACCAAGCCTATTAGACACTCTGAAAACGTGAGTATCTACGGCTATCGCGTCTTTTTCGAACCAAACGGCGCTAACTACGTTAGCCGTTTTTTGACCTACGCCTGCAAGCGATTTTAAATCTTTAAAATTTTCGGGAACTTCGCCGCCGAATCGCTCTACTATATCTTTTGAAGCCGAAAGTATATGAGCGGCTTTACTTTTATATAATCCGCACGAAAATATGTACTTTTCTAATTGTTCTTGCGAAAGCGCAAGCATCGTTTGCGGCGTATTATGCTCTTTAAAAAGTTCTGCCGTAACTTTATTTACGCGTTCGTCTTTGCACTGTGCCGATAAAATTACGGCAATTAGCAATTCGTACGCAGAAGAAAAAACAAGCGCGGGACGCGCGTCTTTATAAAGATTAGACAAAATTTCTAAAACGTTTTTTGCGTTTTCTTTTTTCATACGCCTATTTTACCATAAAAAAACGCAGGGCGCAAACGATTACGCCCTGCTAATTGTCTATAATTTTAAGCAAGCCTTAAAAAGCCGCAAATTTTAAATTCTTTGTACGTACGCGTCTATTCCGAATTTTTCTTCTACCGAAATACAATCGCCGAGCGGACTGAACTTTCGGTTTTCAAACGTAAACGAAATTCCAGAACCGTCGTTATACTCTTTTTCGGTAAGTAAATAATCCGCCCAAAAACGCACCGCAACGCCCGATTTAGTTTCGTTTGTATAGTTTATGCTAAGCGGATACACGTGCTCGCCTTTTTGTAAATAAGTAAAGGTATTGCCTATATTTTCTTTATTGCAAATAACTTTCGTATTATCGGGCAAATACACCGTTAATTTTTGTACTTCGCCGTACTCTACGTTGATTTTTATTTGCGAATTTTTTTCGTCGAACACGTACGAAAAAGCGCAATTTTCGTTTTCGAAACGTCCGCCTGCGGTAAAACAAGCATAAAAAGTTTCGCCGTCTTGCAAAATAGCGTTTTTTCTTACGAAATTAAGCCCGTCGGCTAAGCGCATAGAACAGCAAAAAGACGCTTCGTACATAAACGATTCGAATTTGGCGTTTTCAAATGAAAGGCAAGTTTCGCACCCTGCTCCGCCGTTTTTACGCTGAGCGGAACGAAAAGCGTTTAAATAAACTCTGTTTGCAAACTTTAAATATTTTTCGTTTTTAGTGATTTTGTAAAGGTCTACGGCTAAAATAAGCGAATCGATAAAAGCACAAGGTTCCGTCCACGAATCGCGCCTTTCGAACCAGTTGAAATTGGCGTAATTTACGGTGGTTCCTTCCCTTTCGTACATATCGAAATTATTAATTGCATATTCGAGATATTTATTATCGTCGGTTAAATTAAAAAGCCTTAATATGCCGCGCGTAGCCGCAAGATAGGCGTGAGTTTGAAATTTAACTTTTTTATGGTCTATCGACATAAATTTATCGACCATCGTTTTTGCCAAATCGACAAGCCGCTCGTCGTAAAACAAACTGCATAAATCGGTAAGTCCGTCCAACAAAATAAACGCGCAACCTATATCTGAAGAATGTTTCCAGCCGTTATTGTCGCAATCGGTGATATGACCGCTTACTCCGCCGTCGTCTGATTTTTTATTCGAACTGTTTTCGGCGGAATAAACAAGATACAGCGGTTTAAGTTTTAAAAAGAATTTTTCGGTTAATTTTTTTAAAAGGTTTTTTACTTTTTCGTCGCCCGTAATATTGTAATAAGCGCATAATCCGCGTACGAACCAACTGTTTCCCGAAAGCAACTGTTCGTTTACTTCGAACCCGTTCAATTTTTCGCCGCAATAGCCGTCTTCGTTTATATGCTCGGGTAAGTCGTTTATTATCTCGTTGACCTGTTGCAAAACGCTATCTTTTTTAGTAGACTCGTATTGAGTGCAAAGCGCCAAAACGGCACGCCCGAGCCAATCGCCCGGCCAATCGGGGCTCTTTTCGAATATTTCGGGAACGCGATAATTTTTATCGGAAAGTCTTAAAATATTGCGCTCTATTCTGTTTTTTAAATCGCCTATAGCAAAAACCATAAAAAATCACCTTATTTTTTGCCGCCCCCGTTAACGCGGGGGGGGGGGGGGCGGCGTATTATTTCACGTTAAAATATTTTTATAATGCAATAAGTTCGTACGTTAAACTTGAAATGTAAACTTTAGCCGTCGAATCGGGAAAATAGAAACTAAAGAAATCTACGTTACGGTCCGCAGTCCATTCTATTTCTATACTTCTGTATCCGGTGGTATTTCCTAAATCGGGGAAAACGCCATTATCAAAGTTAAGCATAAGTCTTCCCGTACATTCTACAACGTATACGTTTAAAGTTATTTTATATTTACAACCGTTTTCGATAGTGCCGCCGGCTTTAAACATTTCGCAAGTAAAGTTTGCAGATTGAGTATCGAAATAAATTGCTTTATCATCGAAACCCGAATAAGTAGAAAGCGCAACGTCGCCTACGGTAACTTCGGAACAAGTAACCGAAGAACCTTTATTACCGAAATTCAACTCGCTTGCCGATTTAGTCCAAGTTTTACCTACTTCGTAACCGTTAGGGGTTTTATCCGTTTGTTTTAAAACCGCGCTTATGGTTATATCGCCGATATACAAATCTGCAACGCCGTTAAGATATAAACCTACCTGTACCATATTTGCAGCCCCTGCGAATTCGCAAGACATAGTAGCCACGCCTTTAGATAACGAAATGCTCTTTATTGCAGAAGCGCCGTTGCCTGCGCCGTCGGCATAGAAGAAATGCCACTGTGCAGCGGAAGAAGCGTATACTTTAACGGTTAAAGTATACATATAATTCGTATCGGTGCAAAGATTTTTAAGTGCGTCGAACCAGTTAAGTTGCGCGTTAGCCAAAATTACGTAGTTAGAATTAAATCCGTTGTCTGCGGTAAGATTTGCCGCTTGGGTCTCTGTAAGACGCGTACTAAGCACAACTTTACTCTTATTAAGATATATAGGGCTGCCGCTTCCCGAAACGCTCGTATAATTATCGTCTGCGCCCGTTATGGTGTAACCGCCGGCTTGCGTTGCTTCGGTTAAAGATACAGTTTTAGGCGTGCCGCTGCGAGATACGGTGTCGTCTTCGGCATAAAGGTAAGTAATTTTTACGTTATCGATTGCAATTACAAAATTTTGATAACTATACGAAGTATCGCCCGTATAGAAGAAAATTCTGAAATGCCACGTTTTAGAAGAATCGAAAGAGTAAATGCCGCTCGTGCTTATCGTTTTGGTTTCGCCGACTGTGCCGAGCTGGCACGCTTGGTCCGTTCCGCTTTCGCTACCGTCTGCCACGAACGATAAATAAAGCCCCGACGGCGCTTTGCCGCTTACCACTTTAACGTCCATAGATATAGTCCATTTGCCAGACTTTATGTAATTATCGAGAGAGCCGAACCAGAACTGAGTGTTCGTATTCCAAGCGCAAGTGCCGTAATCGATAAACAAAGAGTTGCCTGCAATAGAGTTATCGGTAGATTTTACGCTTGCGTTGGGTGCGCCCGTAGACGTGCTGTACGTAAAACCTTTGGCAAGCGCGCCGCTATAACCGTTTGCAAAGTTTTCGACGTACGTTCCGCCGTTTTCTAAAACTTTAATATCGCTGCTCTCATTATCAGACAAAGTGCTTTCGGCAACTACGGGTGTAACGGTTACGGTAATAAATTCTTCCGCTTCGTTTTCTGCTTCGTCAACCGCATAATACGATACTTTGTATTCCCCTGCCGTATCAGACTCGAATAAGTATCCGTCATTTTGTTTCGTAACGGTCGCGCCTTTAGAA
>CAYTNZ010000076.1:0-5071 GCA_964439285.1 uncultured Clostridia bacterium
CGAAGCAGGTATGGGTTCTACCCCGCACGCTCACGCCCAAGCAAACGTAAAAACACCGCACGAACAAGGAACAGCCGCAATGATAGGCGTATTTATCGATACGTTTATAGTTTTAACGGTTACCGCGCTTATAGTTATAGTTACTCTTTATGCAGGCGGCGGCGAAATTTCAAAAATTACGGCATCGGCAAAAGCAAACGGAACAAGCATTTCTGCCGCACTCGCCGACGCGGGATATTCGGGCAACACGATGGTACGAATTGCAATAGCAAGTCTTTTTAACGGCAGCAACGTAGGTAATACGATAGCCGCGATATTTATAGCCGTATGCCTTACGTTTTTCGCATTTTCTACTATTATCAGTTGGAATTTATTCGGAAAAATCAACTTTAATTATCTTTTCGGTAAAAAAGCAACCATAATTTACTCGGTGCTTGCCATTACGTTTATATTCCTCGGCTCTATACTTTCGAACAGTTTGGTTTGGGAATGCGCAGACCTTTTCAACTATCTTATGGTTATTCCGAACGTTATAGCGCTTATCGCTCTTTCGAATATGGTGGTAAACGAAGTTAAAACAAACGGCAAACGAAAATCCGCCGACGAAACTCCGGGACAACCTCTTTTCGACAAAAATAATAGCGAAAATAAAACCGAAAACAATATTTAAAAACAAACTTAAAAATATTTTTTGTCGCATTTTTTCGCATACGTAATTCAAATATTTGAACACAATCAAAAACACGGCAACAACCTATAACATACAAACGCTTTTAAAATTCAAACAAAAATTAAGTATTAAACAAATCCCCTTCTATTTAGCCGAAGGGAATTTGTTTATATAAAAAAGTTCGGCACTCAAATTTTGCCGAACTTTTTTATTTGAAAATATTTATTTTAAGCAACTTTTTCTTCTTTTTTTATATATTTATACACTTCGTAAGTGCTAAAAGCAGATTTTTCGACCATAAAGTTATACACTTCGTCGCGCAGACGTTTTTTTGCCTCGCTTACGGGTAAACTCGCATCGGGATAAAAAGCATCGCTCACAAAAACGGTTATATTCGCTTTACGAAACTTTGATAAAAAACCCTTAGGTTTTGTAAACGCGGTAAAAAACGCGAATACGGGCGCGTTGTATTTTACGGGATATGCGAACGACGAATCGGAAAACGCCCTTACTTTCGTATAATAAGGCCAAATATGCGCCTCGGGGTAAATTGTAATATTGTTGCTTTTATGGTAATACTCTACCGATTTCAAAAACTTTTTCATTCCTCTTATATCGGTAGGAACGGGTAACGCACCTAACATTTGAACGAGAGTTTTTATTCCTTTTATAGACACCGTATCGGGTGATACGAGTATTTTATTGCGTTTGGGAAGGGAAATAATATTAGGAATAAACGCATCGTTCGCACCCGTATGATTACCGTATAAAAAATATTTTCGTTTACATTTTTTAACCGCTTTTTTGTTGACGAATTTAACGCGCAAAAACAATTTTAAGTACAATAAAACTATAGGAACGGCTACACAATAATAAACCAAAAACGAACACAAACGCCAAAACGGATTTTTATGAATAAATTTAAAATTCTCGTCTACCCTTTGGGTTTTTATGCTCATTCCCGCAAAATCGTCGTTTATCTCGTCGGAATAATAAAAAACTTTTTTATGCTTTCGATTTTGCTTTTTCATCTATAACCTCAAGCATCATTTGTTCCATACGTTTCATACATTCTTCTTGCGCGAAAGCAATCGATTTGTCGAGATACTTTTTTTCATATTCTTTACGCTCGTCGGGGCGTTCTATCCAATAATCTAAAACCTTAGCAAGATTTCTCGCGTTTCGCTTTTTAAAAACGCATTTGTTATCGACGGCAAACTCGCGCGTTGCCGAAAGTTTAGAATCGGATACTATGGTAAGTTTTCCGCACGCTATAGCCTCTAAACAAGATATTCCTTCGAGTTCGACTTCGGCGGGATGAACGTAAATATCCGAATAATTTAAAACGTCTATTATTTCCGTTCGCGAATAAAATTTAAAAACGGGTTGTATCGGCAAGTTTTTAGCAAGTTTTTTATAATATTTTTCTTTTACGCCCTGACCGCCTAAAATAAGTTGTATTTTATCTTTATACTTAGAATATCTCACAGCCTTTATAAGCGTGTCTTGCGATTTTTCTCTCGCGTATCTGCCCGTAGTTAAAACAACGATTTTATCGGCATACTCTTTAGGTCTATCGCATTCTCTTTTTTTAACGTACGGATGCACGCCGTTCGAAATAACGTAACCGTTCGTTTTACGTTTTATGTTCTTTTCGAACGTGTTACGTATAAATTCGGTCGGATAATGAACGGCGTCTACGTGTTTATAAATCTTGTTATAAATAAATTTATAAACTTCGTGATTTAACGGTTTGATTTTATTTAATTTTATATAAGAAGTAAAGTTTTCCGCCTGCATATGAAAGCCAGCGGTTATCGGCAATTTTTTTTCGTTTGCAATCTCTATCGCCTTTTTCGAAAGCCAAAACGGCAACATAACGTGTACTAAATCGGCGCCGTCGAGAGCATTTCTTATTACGTCTTCTTGCGGCTTTGCGATTTTTACGCCGACTTTGTTTACGTAAGCGTTCAATAATTTACCGAAACTATAATTAGGCACAACGAAAACGTTATCTAAATCTTTTTTATCTTCGTCGCCGCAGATTATTCTAACGTTATGACCTTGTTTTTTTAAAAATCTAATAAGATTCATTGCGGCAATCGTCGTACCGTTATTTTCTTCGCCTAAAACGTCGCACACTACCGTAATCGTCATACTTTACACTTCTCCCGAACGTTATTTGTAATAATATAATGTTACAAATATAATGCTATTATAGCATCGCATAATTAACTGAAAATAAACTGCTTGTTAATTTTTTGTAAATTTTTACTTTTATTAAAGCGAATTTTAAAATATCGTGCAGCAATCAACACAACTTTATCTTTTAACGAAAAAAGCCCGAAAAAATCGGGCTTTAAATTATTCTTCGTTAAAAAGTTTAATAAATTCTTTTACGGCGAAAGTAAGATTTTGATTTTTAGGAAAAGCAATTCCTACCGCACGCGCGGGAAGCGGCGGATCGGTCGGAATTTCGAACAACGACTTTTCGTCAAGTTCGCGTTTTACGTATTCTTTCGAAACGCACGCAATTCCTACGCCGTTTTTGGCAAGTTGAATCATAAGTTCTAAACTTCCGCACTCGATTTCGGGATGAAGATGAACGCCTATAGAATGCGCAAACTGAATTATCGCCTTTCGAGTTACCGTATTCATATCGAGCATTAAAAGCGGATAATCGTGCATAGAACGCAGCGGTTGAACCTGATTTGCCAACTCTTTATAGTTTTCGTTACCCACGAAAATATCGTGCAGCGGCATAAAAACGCCCGAAAGATTTACGTCTTTTTCTTCTATCGGAAGATTTAAAAAGGCAATGTCGCACTTTTTATCTTTTAAAAGTTCTATGGTTTCGGCAGTGGTACAACTTATGAGATTAATTTTAACGTCGGGATACTTTGCGTGATACTCTGCGATTTTCCCTATCAACGCGTACGAAAAAATAGTATCGGACGCACTTATTCTTAAAGTGCCCGACGCGGTGTTGTTTATTTCTTTTAATTTACTTTCAGCAGAATCGAGGTCTGTCAACGCTTTTTCGACTATATCGAAAATTTGTTTTCCGCCTTGGTCCGAAAGTTCCATTCCTCTATGCGTACGCTTAAAAAGCGTTGTTCCGAGTTGACTTTCGAGTTGTTTTATCGCCTGAGATACGGCAGGCTGACTTATATACAACTCCTCGGCTGCTTTTGTTAAACTGCCGCATTTTGCTACCGTATAAAAAGCGCGATATAATTCGAGATTTACCATAAAGACTCCTCTTTAACGTATAAAATTAAACGAAAAATATTATTTCCCCACGCAAAATTTTGCAAAAATTTCGTCTATTATTTTTTCGCTTGCAGTTAATCCGCTTATTTCGCCGAGTTTATCCCACACGCGTTTTAAATCGATACTCAATAAATCGAGCGGCGCGTTTCCGCAAGCGGCGAGTGCTTCGTCTACGCACTCGAGCGCGTCCGTCAAAGCAAAATAATGGCGTTGTTCTATAAGGTACTCGGCATCGGCGTCGTAACCCGACATACTTTTTTCCATCATCATTTTTTTAAGTTCGGCAATGTTTTCGCCAGTTTTCGCACTGACGCGTATATCGGCAAAATCGCATCGTTTATCGGCAACGTCGCACTTGTTGTATACGACTATATGCGTTTTTTCTTTTACCTTTTTATAAATTTCGTTATCTTCGTCGGTAAACTCCGCCGTTCCGTCGATAATAAAAAGCGTTAAATCCGCGCCGTCCAACAATTTTCGTGCGCGCTCTATGCCTATGCTTTCTATTTCGTTTTCGCTTTCTCTGATGCCAGCCGTGTCGTAAATATTAAAACGAACACCGTCTATTTCGATACTGCCTTCGACCACGTCGCGAGTAGTTCCGGCAACGGAAGACACGATAGCCTTATCCGCACCGAGCATTGCGTTTAAAACGGAACTTTTACCCGTGTTAGGTCTTCCTGCAATAACTACGTTTACGCCCTGACGGATTTTTCTACCCACCGAATACGTTTTACATAACGACGCAATTTTTTCGCGTATATTAAAAATCGAATTTTTAATATCTTTTAAATCGGTATGTTCTATATCTTCTTCCGGAAAATCGATATCGGCATCTATCCCTGCGAGAATTTCGGTAATTTGCGACTGTATTTCATCGGCATTTTGTTTAAGTCGCTCTACGTATAACATATATCCGGCGCGAACTTCAGCCTCGCTTTCGCCGTTAATCATATCTATTAAACCTTCGGCAGAAGAAAGCGAAAGTTTTCCGTTTAAAAACGCGCGTTTCGTAAATTCGCCCCTGCCGGCGCTTTCAGCACCGAGTTCGAAGGTACGGCGAAGCACGCCCCTTGCGATACTTACGCCGCCGTGGCAATGAAACTCCACTATATCTTCGCCCGTAAA
>CAYTNZ010000077.1:0-5069 GCA_964439285.1 uncultured Clostridia bacterium
AATCCCAATTTACCGCTTGTTCGGGGAAAAGCCCCGTGTGCTTAAACCCCATAGGTTTTATTTTAAAAGTTAAATCGCGATAAGAAATATTCCACTCGTCGGGCATTTTTTTGAGTATTTCCCATGCTCCGCCGCCCTTTTCGCTTCTTCTGTAAATAGCGTTAAGTTTAGGATACGAAAACATATCTATTTGCGCTTTCCATATCGCTTGCGGGTCGGGGCGAAGAAGATACACGTCTTTCCAACGCTCCAATTTATATCCGTCGCCCGTTGCGATTATTTGATAGTCCTTCCAATTTTCGGCAACTCGCATACGCTGCTCCTTAAAACAAATTTATTTCGACAATTTTGCCAAATTAACGCAAAATTAAACTTTTTTTATTTAAAAAGACGATAAAACCGTCGCTACGTTAAAACCCGAAAAGCCGCGGCGTTTGCCGCGGCAAAATTATGCTGTGGGAAATTCGTGCGACGAAAAAAAGTCTTTTATGTACATAGCGTCGATATACTTTAATTTTTCAAGATGTTTTTTCGCTCTTGCGGTAAAATCGACTTCGTTAAACTCGTCGTTTTTATAAACCACCGACTTTAACGAATACCCTAAAAAGTCGTCCGTTATAAAACAACTGTACGCTCGCGAATATATAATGCTCTCCGTGTCCGAAAAAACGTTGTTTCCGAAATACAAATTAGAATAATACTCTATTCCCAAAAGATTGAGAAGCGTAGGCACTATATCTGCGGTAGTAGTAAACTTTTCGATATAGTTACTCTTTTTTTCGCTTTCGAGAGCGGCTTTAACTTTGGTATCGTAAATAAACATAGGCACGTGGAATATTTCGCTCTGCATTTTTTCGATACCTTTGCCGTAATAGCTCATTCTGTCGTAATAAGCGTTATGGTCCGAATAAATAACGATAGTCGTTTTATCTAAAAGATTTTTGCTTTCTAAATCGTCGAGCATAATACCTATCGCTTTATCGAAATCTAAATAAGCCGCCGCGTAAGTGCGAATATAATTATCGTAAATATTTTCCGTTTCGGGATATACTCCGTACTCGTCGAGTTTATCGTAATAGCCTAAATTTTTAAGGGCTTGACGTTCGTTGTAATAACCGCCGTGGGTAGCATAACTTATTATGTAGGTAAAAAACGGTTTATCCGTGGGGAACATAAAATCTTTCATAGCCGTAATCATCTCCGAATCGAGATTTCTTTCGCCTATGGTATTTTGATAATCCACCGCGCCGTATTCGGTCATATGCTCGATTCCGTACAATTGTTCGAAGCCGAGCGATTTATGAAAAATATTTCTGTTATAATAAGTAGAAGCGTGGTTATGGTACGATTTTACAACCGAACCTTCGACCGAGTTTTTATAAATATTCGGCAAAGCGTACGGATAAGCGTTTTGTTTGTACTCGTTGCAAGTATAATCTTTTAAAGGATAACTGCCGAGAAGCGATTGCGCTTCCGAAATATCCGTTTTTTCTCTCGAATAATGATTATTCGCAACTATTCCTTCGTTCATAAGACGGGTAATATTAGGAAAAAGTTGAGCGGAAACTTCGGGATTTGCGGTTAAAGGAAACCATTCTACCGACTCTGCCAACATAAGTATAACGTTATTGCCTTCGCTTATTCCGAAATACTTTCCGTTCTCTACCTTTTCTTTAAACAAAAACTCGGAACTTTCGTCCCACTCGGCAAGTTTACGTGTATTGGAAAAAGGTCCCGTTACGAATTGATACAAAACTTCGCCCGTAATGCCGAATTTTTTATATTCTTGTTCGTTATGGTACAAAATATTCTCATAATAATTGCCGTCGGACGACTCAACGTAATTAGCGATATTCGGCGCTACAAGCGACGTACCCAAAAACACGATAGCAAGAGCAAGACTTACAGAATGCAATCTCGGGCGTTTTTCGAGTTTTTGACCCTTGTCTTTCATACTTATCGCGGTAAACGCTCCGTACGTTATAAATACAACGTCTAATATAGCGCAAGGCACCAAATACGCAAAATTTATAAGTTGTCCTTCGAGCATTTGCAGCCCTTCGCCCGCTTGATACAAAAGCGTAAAATCGAAAGACGTGCCGTTTATATCGTAAAGCAATATAAATCCCGAATTTATACCTATAATCGCCGCGAGCACGAAGGCGAGAATGCCTACGCGCCAAGGATACGAACGGATAAGCGAAGTAAAACCTATTATAGCAAACATTATAAGCAACGAAAACCAAGGCTGAAATATTATTATACCGTTATCGGTAAAGCACAACCCGTACATTTCGAACAAAGCGGCAAGTATTGCAAAAAACACAAATATTAAATTTTGTTTAATAAATACTTTCAAAACTTTTTCTCCAAACGTTACCCTAAAACAATCGACAAAGTAACGCGAAAAACACATTTATAAATTTTAATAAATTCGGCGTTGTTTTTAAAGCAAACGCCGAATATTAATATTTGTAAGCAAAACGCTTAACTCGATCTTTAAATTAAGCCTTTACGACGGTAAGAGTTGCTTTTGCTCCGCCGAAATCCCAATCTTTAGTATAGCCTTCCGACTTTTCGTTTACAACGTCGTTGGCAAGCACTATTTTCGAAATAGATTCGGAACGATTCTTTAAAACTTTAGCGACCGAATCGTCGGCGGTGTAATAAACGACGATACGGTCGGTTACTTCGAAGCCGGCTTCTTTTCTCATCGTTTGAATTTTCGAAATAAGTTCGCGTTCTATTCCTTCTTCTATAAGTTCGGGCGTAAGCGCAACGTTAAGAGCAACCGTAACGCCCTTATCGCTTGCGGAAACAAAGCCTTCCGCGCTCTCTGTCGATACGAGCAAATCGTCTGCGGTAAATTCGACTTCGACGCCGTCCAACTCTACTTTGTAAGTTCCGCATTTAACCGCGGCAACGACTTCGGCACCGTTGCATTTATCGAGAAACGCCCTTATCGCACCGAGTTTAGCCCCGTATTTAGGACCGAGCGTTTTTAATTGAGGTTTGAGTTTATAGGTAATAAACGAACCGGCGTCGCTCGCTTCTTTATAATCCTTAATGTTAAGTTCGTCCAAAACGATGTTTTTAAGTTCGTCGCTGAGTTTTCCGTCTTCGGCAACCACGTACATTTCGGAAAGCGGTTGACGGTTTTTAATGTTGCTCGCGTTTCTCGCAGCCCTTCCGAGCACTACTATTTCGAGAACGGCGTCCATACCGCTTTCGAGCGTAGCGTCTATATAACTTTCGTCGGATACGGGGAACTTACAGGTGTGAACGGATTTTTCGGCGTCTTTATAAAACGCGGGAACGAGATTTTGATAAATTTGTTCGGCAATGAACGGCGTGAACGGTGCGGTAAGTTTTGCAAGAGTAACCAAAACCGTGTAAAGCGTAGTGTAAGCCGCTTTTTTATCTTCAGTCATCTCTTTACCCCAATAGCGTTCGCGACCGCGACGAACGTACCAGTTCGAAAGCACGTCTACAAAATCTTGCAAAGCGCGTGCGCTGTCGGTAATTTCGTAATTAGAAAGTCCTTTATCTATTTTTGCGACAAGCGTATTGAGTTTAGATAAAATCCATTTATCCATAACGCTTAATTTGCAATCTTTCAAGTTGTATTCGGCAGGGTTATAACCGTCTATTTCGGCATAAAGAACAAAGAACGCATACGTATTCCATAACGTACCCATATACTTTCTCTGCGCTTCGGAAACGGCTTCTTCGTAAAAACGCGAAGGCAACCAAGGCGCGCTCGAAGTATAAAAATACCAACGAACGGCGTCAGAGCCTTGTTTGTCGAGTACGGACCAAGGGTCTACGACGTTGCCCTTATGTTTTGACATTTTAATGCCGTTTTTGTCGTTTACGTGTCCTAATACGATACAGTTTTTAAAAGGCGCTTTACCGAAAAGTATCGTAGAAATGACAAGCAAAGTATAAAACCAACCGCGAGTTTGGTCTACCGCTTCGCTTATAAAGTCGGCAGGGAAAGTTTTTTCGAACAAATCTTTGTTTTCGAAAGGATAATGATACTGCGCGAAAGGCATGGAGCCGGAATCGAACCAGCAGTCGATAACTTCGGGAGTTCTTACCATTTTGCCGCCGCATTCGCAAGCGAACGTTAAATTGTCGATATAAGGACGATGCAATTCGATATCGCCTTTTACGCCGCAAAGCGTTTTTAGTTCTTCTTTAGAACCTATAACGTGAACTTTGCCGCACTTTTTACATACCCAAACGGGCAACGGCGTACCCCAATATCTGTCGCGCGAAAGTCCCCAATCGATAACGTTTTCCAAAAAGTTACCCATACGTCCCGTTTTTATCGTTTCGGGCATCCAGTTTACCGAATTGTTCGCTTTGATAAGTTCGTCTTTAACCGCGGTAACTTTAATGAACCAACTTTCTCTCGCGTAATATAAAAGCGGAGTATCGCAACGCCAGCAATGAGGATAACTGTGTTCGTATACGACTTCTTTAAACAAAAGACCCTTTTCTTTAAGCATTGCGATTATAGCCTTATCGCCTTTTTTAACGAATACGCCGGCAAGGTCTTTAACCGCGGGCACGAAACAACCGCGTTCGTCTACGAGATTTACTACGGGGAGCGAATATTTTTTACCTACTTTATAGTCGTCTTCGCCGAAAGCGGGCGCGATGTGTACGATACCCGAACCATCCGTAAGCGTTACGTAACCGTCGCATACGATATAATAAGCCTTTTCTTTAAAAGAGCCTGCGGCGTAGTCGAACAAAGGCTCGTACTCGGTATATTCGAGTTCTTTACCTTTTTTTACCGATAACGTTTGATAATTTTCAAAAAGCGAATCAACGAGCGCTTGCGCCAAAATATAACGATTGCCGTCTTCGGCTTGAATTTCGGCATAATCTTCGTTAGGATTTACGCAAAGCGCAACGTTTGACGGAAGCGTCCAAGGCGTAGTCGTCCAAGCCAAGAAATATTTACCTTCTTCGCCCTTTACTTTAAAGCGAACGAAAACGGACGTTTCTTTAACGTCTTTATATCCTTGAGCCACTTCGTGAGAAGAAAGCGCCGTTCC
>CAYTNZ010000078.1:0-3188 GCA_964439285.1 uncultured Clostridia bacterium
TTTACAACAACGGTATTCCAACCGTCTACAAAATTACGTCCTTTTAAAGCGTAACTGATTTTTTGCCCGTCTATACTTCCACCGTTATCAATAACCTTATCGGACAAAGCAAGTTGACCATCTCCCATATTATTAAACGTATCGGCATTTTCAAGATAAAGTTTAAAACTTATTGCATCTGTTTTAGAAATATCTACCGTAGCAGGCAAATTAAATGCTCCGGGACTAATTCCGCCGCCCTTAGTATAGAAAGCACCGTCGCCTTCTTTAACGTAATTTACATCGGTTGTAATCGAACCTCCGTCAGGTGCTGTTGAACCGTCATTAAAGCCGTGCAACAATATACCTTCGGTAAAACTTGCATGCACGTCGTCGAATATAGCGGTACAAACTTGCGATAAACCTACAAAGTAAATACGCATATGGCTGATTTTCGTAAGGTCTACATTATAGTTTTGCAAAGACGAATCAATTTTAAAAACAACTTTTTGCCAACCTTCTACAAAATTATTACCTTTAAGACTCCAACAAATTTTTCCGCTATCAACGTTGCTTTTATCACTTAAAACAAGTTGACCGTCGGCGCAATTGTTAAGAGAGTCGGCATTTTCGAGATACAACCAAAAAGTAATTGCGTCTGCCCCTGAAATATCTACGGTTTTCGCAAGTTCCCAAGCGCCGTTGTCAATACCTTGACCTACAGTTTTAAACGCGCCGTCTCCTTGCTTGATATAATCGGATTCTTCGGTTAAAGTATGCGCAGGGTCTGTATGCACGTTCCACACCTTAGAATCGGTAGTTTTATCGAAACCTTCGATATGAATACCGGTGTAATTAC
This sequence comes from uncultured Clostridia bacterium, assembly GCA_964439285.1. GTDB lineage: Bacteria > Bacillota > Clostridia > Christensenellales > Borkfalkiaceae > Borkfalkia. The sequence continues at coordinate 839 of CAYTNZ010000078.1, forward strand.
ACGTTGCCTCATCTGCTCTTGCAGGCTTTACAAGCGTTATCGCGGTAAGCGATACGATAAAAGCAAGCAATACCGTTAGAATTGCTAACGTTATGTTTTTGACCTTTATAGTCATTAAAATTCCCTCCTGTTAATTTTAAAAGCCTTTTGCGTAGGGGGAACAATCCCCCTACACGCAATGGCACTGTTATTTGTTGTACTCAGCCTGCAAAGCAAAGAAGGTGTAAGGGTCTAATACCTTAACGTTTTTGCTTGCATAGTTGGTTAAAAGTTCTTGGTACATATTGTAAATATCGGTGGGCGATTTTAAAATAAAGCGTACCATCGTAAACGTGCATTGACCGTTATTCGTTTTATCTACTAAAGAATTTGCCAACTGCGAAGTGCTGAGATAATCTTTTTCGCTTACAACTTGCATTCCGTTATACGAATTTCCGTTAAGCGAACCTGCGTTAGTACCCAAACCTACGGGGCTAAGCTCTGAATAAGCGTTTAAAATATCTTCGTAATGACTCGTCGCTCTGCCCGAAAGAATTAAAAAGCCTGTAACGTCTATATCGAATCTTTCGTAAACGGGTTTGTTGTACGCAATCCATTTTGTTAAATCGCCGTTAAGAGAACTGTCTCTCCAACTTGCGTAGAACGCTTCGGGATTTAAATAACCCGTGCCGTTGTCGCCTGCTACGAAATAATCGTTTTCGGTAGCCGTAGAATACATCCAATCTACAACGTGCCCTGCACGTTTATACAAATCGAGTGCAAACGAGTACGCGATAGGAATTTCGCCGCGTTTAGGGTCGTTCCAGAAATTAATCATCGCGCTGTTGAGCCATGCAGACGAGTCGAAATCGCCGAAGTAGAACAACAAGTAGTTAACGCCTTGTTCGTTGCTCTTAGGAAGTTTTTCGTTACTGTCAACGTTATCTTTACTGTATTTTCCCGACTGCGAATAACTTGTTTGCATGGGGAATTTGCGGTAAATAGACGCATTCGCCATAGCGGTTAAACTGGGCGCGTCGGCATTAACGGACGCAAAGTAAACGCTGAATTGATATACGGTTTCCCATTCTACCTCCACTTCGCCCGATGCGTTAGAATTGGTATATTTCGTATATTTTAAATGCCAAGGAGTAAAGCCGCCGATATCGATAACTTTGCTTGCGTCTACTTCTTTAGCGTACGCGTTTTGCGATTTCATAATAGCGGTAAACGTAGCATAGTCGATTGTGCCGTCGGCGGGGTTAAGGTCTGCTTGGTCGGGGTCGTCGTCGGGAATTTCGAACTCCATTACCGACAAATCGAAGAAGAACGCTTTTTCTGCGATGTAATAATCGCGGTTAGACAAGTACATATTGTTGATATTGTCATACGAAGCCGAAACTTTGTCTAACGAGTAAGCGTCTACGTGGTAAGCCATTAAATGAGAATTGGTTTTATGAGTATCGAGATAATGCTCTTTTGCCCAAATATAAACGTCGTTTTTACGGCTGCCCGTGCATTTCGTATCGCTGTCGTAAATTTTTTCGTTCTTGTTAGAAGTAGCAAATTTATTCGAAAGGTCTACTTTTACTTCTTTATCGTTTGCAAAACCCGTATAGTTTAATAAATACGAAGTCATGCTGCCTTTATCCGAACTATAACGAAGGGGTAAAAGGCTGTCAACGCCGCAAGCGGTTGCAACAGCGTTTACGGTTGCGGGAACGGCTTGGTCCCAAATTGCAAAACCTTCGAAATAACTTTCGAACATTTTTAATAAAGTGATAGGCGCTTTAATTTCTACAACCTGTTTGTTTTCGAGCCAATTACCTTCTTTTGTAAGATAGTTAAGCCAATACGAATCGGTATTAGCGTTTTGTACGTTGGTGTTTTTGATGAACAAACGCTGACCGTCACGGTTTACAAGACCTTGCAAAGTCGCTATAAGGTTTTGAATATCGTATTGATCTTCTTGCGTGGGCATTTGTTTTACCCAACTTTCAAGGTCGAAACAATAAAGTTTATTGTCTTCTACCGTAGGAACGGTTTCGTTTTTGTCTACACCCAAAATTTGTTCGGGTACTGTTTTGTAATCTTTAGTATCTGTGTTTTTACTCATAACGGCAAACTCGCTCACACGTACGTATTCGTAACCGGGCCAATAAATTTGTAAGGTTACGTTTTGTTTTTTAGGAACACTGAAAGTACAGGTATAATCGGCATAAGTTAAACTTGCGCCGAAATCGCGCATCGTTAAAGTCGTACTTCCGAGTTCGGTGCCGTCGGCACCGAGTACACGCATTTTAGCAACTACGTTGATATTGGTCGCGTCGTAACCGTTGGTCAAAAGTCTTGCAGCAAACGTGTATTGGGT
>CAYTNZ010000078.1:3198-5052 GCA_964439285.1 uncultured Clostridia bacterium
CACCGTTGCGGCAGCCAAAACGCCGCTTTTAGAATCGTCGGAAATTATCGCGCCCCAACCGTCGTCGATTGCAAGACCGCCCGTTTCGTGCGTAACCGAACTGTTTGACGCTTTCCACAATCGGCTATAGCCGCTGCTGTGTTGCGTCGTTTCTTTCTCTACAGGTCCTTGCGAACAACCGAAAGAACCGAGTAGCATTGCCAGACAAAGAAATATAACTGCTATTTTCTTCATCATTTCTCTCCTTTTTTTAAATTTTTTATTGTTTTAGTCTTTAACTCCGCCCATAGTAAGACCGGAAACAAAATATTTTTGGAATAAAATATACACAAGCGAAGGCGGTATCATCATAACTATCGCCGATGCGAGTACGACGGGGTAATTATAAAGTCCGCCGTTGGACATAGTGCCTAAATAGTCGCCCTGTATTTTCACAGCCGCAAGACCTATAGGCCAAGCCGAAGGTACGTTGTTTAAGAACATTGCAGGGAACAAATAGTCGTTCCATTGCCCTATAAACAACTGAATTATGATAACCGCAAGCACGGGCTTAACCATAGGCATATACACCGCAAACACAATATAAACAAAGTTTGCGCCGTCCATTTCAGCCGCTTCTCTGTACTCGTCGCCGAGTGCGGTAAAACTTTGCTGCAAAAGGAAAATATTATACGCCGAAAAGCAACCCGTAATGAACAAGATGATTACGTTGCCCGTCAATCCCATTTTAGCGAACATTAAGTATTGCGGAATAAGCAAGGCAGTGCCGGGTATCATCATCGAACTCATTAGATACATCCACGCGATTTTTTTGCCGACGAAATTGATTTTTGCGAATACGTATCCGCCTAAAATAGAAGTAAAGCCGACAATAATTACGTACCAAACAATACGCGGAATGGTTATTAAAATACCATTTAAAAATTCTTCTCTTCTAAAAAACACTCCTAAATTGTCCCAAACGTATTTAAGCGATGTAGGAATAGGCAAAATACCCGAGCCGTAAAATTCTTCTACCGATAAAAACATTCCCAAAAAGGCGTACAATAAGGGATATATCATTATGACCGAGCCGAGCGCAAGTACTATATGCGTTGCGACTTTGGTTCTTTTTTTTATTACTTGCATATACCCCTCCTTAATCCTTACTGTTAAACTTCATCGAAAGCGCGGTAAGAGCCATGAGTATTATCAAAAGCACTACCGAAATCGCACTTCCCATACCGAAGTTACCGTTTTGGAACGACTCGCTGTAAATTAAGTAAATTAAAACGTTAGTCGCGCCGTCGGGTTTGCCTTGCGATATCAACTGTACGGGTTCGAAAATGTTAAACGCACCTATTATACTCGTTATAAGTACGAACACCATCATCGGACGAAGTTGCGGCAACGTGATTTTAAAGAATTTGTTAACCGCATTCGCACCGTCTATATCGGCAGCCTCGTAAACGTCGTTCGAAATACCCAAAAGACCGGCTATAAACAAAATTATACTTGCTCCGAGACCTTTCCAAATACATATTACTATTATCCAGAAATACATCCAGAACGCGCTGTCGGTCCACATTATTCTTTCGCCGCCGAGCGAGGATATCACATTGTTTATCGTGCCGTAATTATAAGAAAGCCAAACGTTTACTATTTGCGACACGACCGCCATAGATATTACGACGGGAATGTAGTAAACCGTTCTGTAAAAAGTTTGCCCTTTTATTTGTACGGTCATAAGTTTTGCGAACAGCAGACCTAATACAATACTTATAGATATGGTAAACACCGCGAATATAAGAGTGTTTACAAACGGACGCCAATAACGCTCCATAGTAAACATTTTTATATAATTGTCGAAGCCGG
>CAYTNZ010000079.1:0-5027 GCA_964439285.1 uncultured Clostridia bacterium
TGCAATCGAACTCGTGTAGCCGATATAATTCATGTTTTCAATCGCGTTTTGTGGACGAGAAAGAAAGTTTATGAATTTTTCGGCAAGTTTGACGTTCGCGCCTTTCGGCATAACCCAACCGTCGAACCAAATATTACTGCATTCTTCGGGAATGGAATAATTAAGATAAACACCCGCTTCTTCCGCCTCGTTCATAGATGCGACCGCGTCGCCGCTCCAAGCAAAGTTAATGTTTATTTTGCCTGTAACTACGTCCCATTTGCCACTGTCTACTTCGAACCCGTAAAGATTGTTTTTAACCGAGATAAGATTGTTTTTAACGGCGTTTAACGAGTCTTTGTCGGTGCGGTTCATAATGCTCGTAATTTCGGCGTTATATTCGTCTTTTGTGAGTTCGTTTGAGTTGTATTTTTTTGAAAGCGCGGTAAGTTCTTCTCTATAAGTATAAGCGAGCCCTAAAAAGTAAGAATCGCGTACGCTGTCTTTTATTGTAGAACGGTTTGCGTATTTGTCCATCCATATTGCCGACCACGATTTAACGTCGTTATCGTCAACGTATTTAGGATTGTAAACGTAACCCATCGTTCCCCACATATACGCGGCGGTGTAATTTGTCCAACCGTTTGCCTCGAATAAATTTTTAAGGTAGGGAGAAACGTTAGTCATGTATTCTCCGTTTTTAAAATCGTCCGAGAAAGATTCGAGCATATCTTCTTTAATCATACGCATAATCATATAATCCGAAGGACACACCAAATCGTAACCTGTAGAGTTGATTTTTAACTCGTTATACATATTTTCGTTTGTACCGAAGGTAGAATATTCGACGGTAACGTCGTATTCTTTTTCGAACTCGGCGATTAAATCTACGTATTCGTCGCCGTTGCCCGTCGATAAATAGTCTTCGCAGTTATAAACTTTTAAAACTTTATCGCTCGAAGTTTTAGAACAACCCGTAAAACTCGTCGCTAAACTTGCGATTAAAAACGTGCAAACTAAAAGGCTTAAAAAGCGTTTCATCTATTTGTCCTCCTTTTTAGAGCCGTTCGAGCGCAAATTTAAAATTAAAATGGCGACAATCATAACGACGAATATCAAAGCGGACAGGGCGCGCAGTGCGGGCGTAGAACTGTTCGTTCCGTTTTTAACGGCGTTGTAAACGTAAGTGCTTATCGTATCGAAAGTTTTAGGCTTTGTGAATGCCGTTATAATATAATCGTCGAGCGAAAGGGTAATAGATAACATAAATCCCGAAAGTATTCCCGAAAAAATTTGAGGGATAACTACTTTAAATAACGCTCTTGTGGGAGTTGCACCTAAATCTAACGCCGCTTCGTAGGTGTTGGAATCCATTTGTTTAAGTTTGGGTAAAACGGAAAGAACGACGAACGGAGTACAAAGAACCATATGACCTATAAGTAGCGAAAAATACGTGCGATAAAGGGCAAACATCGAAAATAAAAGAGCGAGCGAAATAGCCGTAACTATTTCGGCGTTGATAACGGGGATTTGCGAAACGCCTTCGATTGCTTTAGATACTCTTTTTTTGCCGTAAAATATGCCGATTGCGCCTGCAGTGCCGATAATCGTCGAAAGTATTGCCGCCGCCAACGCAAGCCATACGGTGTTAAAGAGAATGTGCATTATTTCTGAACTTTTAAAAAGTTTTATATATAAATCGAAAGTAAAACCTTTCCAAAGTCCCATTGCCATAGAGTCTGTAAAACTGTAAACTACGAGAAGAAGAATAGGCGCGTATATAAAAGCGAGAACGAGTGTGCAAAACAGCACCGATAAAATTTTCTTTACCATAAACTTGCACCTCTCGCATCGTTTTGCCCGCTCGATTTAAATCCGCCGGATATCAGCATCGAAACGAATATAATAATAAGTAAAACTATCGAAATCATCGAACCCATATGCCAATTGTTATAGGTGGTAAAATATTCGTCGATTAGTTTTCCTAATATCGTTATGTTAAAATTACTTAAAGTATCGCTTATAACGTAGTTTGTCATACTCGGCATAAATACCATTGTAATGCCGCTCATAATTCCTGGCATCGAAAGGGGAAAGGTTACCTTTGTGAACACGGTAAATTTATTCGCGCCTAAATCGGATGCCGCTTCGAGCATACTTTGGTCTAATTTTTCGAGCGTGGTATAAAGCGGAAGAATCATAAAAGGTAAAAAGTCGTAGACCATACCTATTATAACGTTAAGATAATTTTGAGTACCTAATAAACCTATCCAGTCTAAAAGTTCGCGAAGTGCGGTAATTCGCAATACGAAATTTATCCACATAGGCATAATGAACAACATTAAAAGCACGTTTTTGCGTTTAAGTTTGCTGCGAGCCAAAAGATACGCTACGGGATAAGCAAGAGCAAAACAAAAAGCGGTGGTTATAATCGCAATCGTAAAACTCATCAAAAGAGTGCTGAGTTTTGCCTTGCTCGAAAAAAAGCCTAAAAAGTTTTCTAAAGTAATTTTACCGTCGGGACCCGTAAACGCATAGTATAATATTAACAGCATAGGTAATATTACGAAACATACGAGAAAAACCGCATAGGGAATACCCAATTGTTTTCTCGAAAATTGCAATTTCGTCATTTCGAGGCTTCCTCCTTTAAAGTAAGCCTTATATTTTCGGGCTTGATTTTAACGCCGACGTAATCGTTTTCGTTCCATAAATCTTCGGTGTCGAAAACGTAATCTTCTTCGTTTTCTTCGGTGCGAACGATAAGTTGATAGTGGTCGCCTTTGTATATTATCGAAACTATATGACCTTGCGCTCCGCCTTCTTCGGCGTTGTCGCTTATTTCTATTTCTTTAAGACCGACTTCGACTATAACGTCGGTATCCGTTAAATCGAGTTTTTCGCCTGTTGCGGTAATAAGGTAGCCTTCTTCGTCCATATAAGAGCCGGGATAAAGTTGAGTAAGGTTGCACTCGAATTCGCCGTCGCCGAATACGACGGTGTTTTTCTTGGTGATATAACCGTCGTATTTGTTGGTCGAAAATTCTTTCGCCATAATATGAATCGCGTCGGGGGCGATATCCATTCCTATAATTTCGCCGACTTCTCTTTGTTCGGTACTTTGAATTATAAGTTCGGTTTTACCAACCATAACGGTTATTTCGTAATGAACGCCTTTGAATACGACGCTCGTAACCTTGCCTTTAATCATTCCGCTTTCGGCGTCTGTCATGCGAATATCTTCGGGGCGTATTACGACGTCTACTTTTTCGTTTTTGGCAAATTCGTCTACGCATTTAAAGTTATGGTTACAAAAACGTACGGTAAGGTTTTGTACCATCGTGCCGCTTAAAATATTACTGTCGCCTATAAAGTCGGCAACGAACGCGTTTGCGGGCTCGTTATAAATGTCGGTAGGTGTTCCTATTTGCTGAATGCATCCGTCTTTCATGACGACTATGGTATCGCTCATCGTTAACGCTTCTTCTTGGTCGTGCGTTACGTAAATAAAGGTTATGCCCAATTTTTTGTGCATCGCTTTAAGTTCGATTTGCATTTCTTTGCGCATTTTTAAATCGAGTGCGCCGAGCGGTTCGTCCAAAAGCAGGATCTCCGGTTCGTTTACGATCGCGCGCGCGATGGCGATACGCTGTTGCTGTCCTCCGGAAAGGGTGGAAATGCTGCGTTTTTCAAAGCCGCTGAGATCGACGATTTCCAAGGCTTTCTTTACCTTTTCGGAAATTACGGATTGCGGCAATTTTTCTTGTTTGATTTTGACGTTGCCTTTGCGATCGGTGACGGTTGTTTCCACGCGTTTGAGTTTTAAGCCGTAGGCAACGTTTTCAAAGACGTTGAGATGCGGAAACAGCGCGTATTTTTGGAAAACCGTATTGACGGGGCGGAGATTGGGGGATAAAGCGCTGATGTCTTTCCCGTCCAAAAGGATCTTGCCGCTCGTCGGCGTTTCGAAACCGGCGATCATGCGAAGCGTGGTCGTTTTTCCGCAACCGGACGGACCGAGAAAGGTGACGAATTCGCCTTTGCGGACGTAAAAATCGATGTGTTCTACAACGGAAGCGCCGTCGAATTCTTTGCAGACGTCGACCAATTCGATGATGTGATTTTTCTTGTTTTCAGTTGTCATAATTGCAATCTCCGAAAAATTTTATCGTAAAGTATATATAAATCCGATTTTTAAAAGTTGGGAGGGGTGGAAATCCATAAAAACCGCGCTTTGCCTTTGCCTTTGTTGAGAATAGAATGCGGTTTGTTCGCGGGGTAGTAGAACGCTTCGCCTTTTTTGCAGGTGTAGCGCTTGTTGCCCAATACAACGACGATCTTGCCTTTTAAAACATAGCCGAATTCTTCGCCTTCGTGCGGAATGTCGCCCGAGGTTTCGCAATTTTCGGCGAGTTCGACGAGGACGGGCTCCATCATGTTCTTTTGCGCGTTAGGAATGAGCCAATGCAGGCACACGCCGTCGGTGTCTTTTTCGATAAATTCCTCTTTGGTGAATACGACCTTTTCTTCTTGCTCTTCTTTAAAAAATTCGGCGAGATTACTGCCGAGGGCAGAAAGAATGTCCGTCAAGGTGGCGATGGACGGACTGTTGAGGTTGTTTTCCAATTGAGAAATATAGCCTTTTGTCAGTTCGCAACGGTCTGCCAATTCTTCCTGCGTCAAATTTTTTTGATTGCGCATTTGTTTGATTTTTCCGCCTAAATCCATAGAACGCTCCAAAAGGGTAAAAAGTTTACAGACAGTAAACTTTTTGCTCGATAATTTTAATCTGTATTCTCGGTTTGTCTAAAATAAACTTAAAGTTTAGTAAAAATAAACCGTCGATACGCATTATAATACAAATGTACGTTTATGTCAAACGTTTGTAACGGCTTTTTGCAAATAAATCGAAAAATGCCGTAAAAAAATAAAAATCCGTTTTTGCGCGAAAGAAACGGAGAACGGATTAGGGGAAAAGAACACACGAAAAAAGGGGTCTACCGATCGGCAGACCCTCATATTTATAATATAGGATATTATAAAAAGGC
>CAYTNZ010000080.1:0-5002 GCA_964439285.1 uncultured Clostridia bacterium
CGCATTTACAAGCGGTTCGATTTTAAATTTTTCCGCTTGAACGGAAAACGCGGCTTCGGTAAGAAACGTTTTCTTTTTATTAGAATATTCTAAGGCGATTACTTCGCCTTTTTTAACCTTATCGCCCGAACGCTTTTTTAAAGCGATGCCTACGGTATGGTCTACGTTGTCGCTCTCTTTAAGCCTTCCGCCGCCGAGTTCGGCGCACGCCGTGCCGAGCGTTAACGCGTCTACTTTTAAATATCCGTCAGACCGTGCTTTAATTTCGCGTTCGTTCGCAAGCGGTAGCAACGAATAATCGTCGCAGACCTTATCGTCGCCGCCCTGCGCCCTTATTATTTTTTTAAACTGTTCCAACGCCTTGCCCGACGTTACACAATTTTCGGCAAGTTCCGACGCTTCTTTTTCCGAAACCCCGCTTGCCGCCTGCAAAATTTTTGCCGAATGATACAGCGACAACTCGCTCAATTTATTCTTTTTGCCTTTTAAAACGTTTATGCATTCTATAACTTCGAGATTACACCCTACGCTATCGCCTAACGGCTCGTTCATACACGTTATGACCGCCGACGTTTTTCTTTTAGCTGTTTTTCCGATATGAACCATAAGTTTTGCAAGCGTTTTTGCGTCTTGCGCAGTTTTCATAAAAGCGCCGTTGCCGTACTTTACGTCAAGAAGTATTATATCGGCAAAAGACGCCAATTTTTTACTCATTACCGATGCCGCGATTAAAGGTATACTGTCTACGGTTGCGGTAATATCGCGCACGGCATACATACGTTTATCGGCAGGCACGGTTATATCCGTTTGACCTGAAATCGCCGCGCCGATTTTATCTACTTGATTTTCAAATTCTTGCAAAGAAAGATTTACGTTAAAATTAGGAATACTCTCTAATTTATCGAGCGTTCCGCCCGTATGAGCAAGCCCCCTACCCGAAAGTTTTGCGCATTTTACGCCGAGCGCGCTTAAAACGGGCACCAAAATAAGCGTTGTAGAATCTGAAACGCCGCCCGTGGAATGTTTGTCGGCAAAAAAACTCGCGCTTTTAGGACGAGTTAAAACCTTGCCGCTATCACGCATGGCAAACGTTAAGTCGGCGCATTCGTCGTCGGTCATACCGTTTAACAAAGTCGCCATACAAAACGCCGCAATTTGCGAATCGGTCGCTTCGTTCGTTGCAATCTTTTTGCAAAAAAAATACAGTTCGTCTTTTGAGAGCGTAAATTTATTTTTCTTTTTATCTATTATATCGTAAATTTTCATTTCGGCGAAATAACTCCTTTTTATACAAAATCGGTCAAACCTGTCTTTTTCGATTATGATACAATTTTTACGATACGAAAAATTATAAACTTGCTTGCAAGAATAAAAACTTTTCGCTCTTTCAAAAAAAGTAAAACGCAAGTTTTTTACGGCAAAACGATAAGTTTTGCAAATATTTCGACAAAGGCAAATATTGGCTTTTTATAGTTTGCGTTAGGAGATAAAAATATGTATTTATTATCGTCGTCGCTGCTCGGCGGATTATATTTAATTTTACTGTTCGGACTTTGTTTTGCCACCGTTACGGGCATTAAAGCGATACGTATCGAACTTAAAAAAAACAAAACGCCACCGCCACCGCCCGAAAAGACAGAAAAAACCGAAATTTATTATCTCGTTGAAAAAAAACGGACTAAAAAACCTAAAAAAAGGTTATCCGAACCGAAACAAATAGAATTTAAAGACTAAAAAGCCGTCATTAACACGATTTTAAAACGGTACATTTTAAATTAATCGTTAAAACGGGTAACGTTTTCGCCGTCTTCCCACAAACGCTCTAAATGATAAAAAAGTCTGCTTTCGTCGTTAAAAACGTGTACGATTACGTCGCCGTAATCGATAACGCCCCAACGTCCGTCGCGCACGCCTTCCATACGTTTGGGTTCGATACCTTCTTTTTTAGAAAGTTCTTCTTCGAGATTTTCGCAAAGCGATTTTACTTGCAAAGTACTTCTGCCGCTCGCTACGACAAAATAGTCGCAAAGCGTGGTTTTTTCGCGCACGTCTAAAAGCACTATATCTTCGGCTTTTTTAGACGATAAAAATTTGCAAATACGTTCGGCAAGTTGTTGAGTTTCATTGGTTTTCTTCATATTGATTAACTTCCTTTTTGTAAACGGCACGTTGTTTTAAACGTTCGAGCCGTTTTTTAAATATTCATACGCTTTTAAGGTGAGATAATATATCTCGCCTTTATTGCGTTTTAAGTACTTGATTTGATGTTTTAAACTCTGCAACAGGCATTCGTCTAAATCGGTATAAAAAAGTTTTCGTAATTTATCTATCCCCGCAAAATCACGCCCCGGTTCTAATAAATCGGCAAGATATATAACTTTTTCGAGCGCCGTCATATCTGGTTTTGCCGAAGTATGACATCGGATTGCCGACAGCACTTCGGCATCGTCTACCCCCAATACGTTTTCGGCTACGTACGCACCCGTAAACTGATGCAAAACGGGTTCGGGTACGTTTTCGGATATATTAAAATTCGAAAGTTCGGGCGCTGAAAGCGGCATATTTTTAGTAACGTCGTGCAAAGCCGCGGCAAGAATTATTTTTCGCTCGTCGATTTTATATTTCGAGGCAACCTCGCAAGCGGTAAGAGCAAGCCTTAGCGAATGATTTTTTCGCGATAACGTAAGATATTTAAAAGCGGATTTTACCCCGTCTATCCTGTACAGTTTTTTCGCTTCGATATAATCGATAACGTCGCTTAAAACGTAAGGTTTTAAATCTTCGCCGAACGCGCACAGAACGCGCGCTTTTGTAGACGAAACGTTACGACCGACATACTCTATAACTTTAAACTTTTTTTTGAATTTTGCATTGAATTTTAAATTTTCCGCCGCAAAATTAATTTTATCGCCTTCTCTATTACATACCACAATGTCCGCGAGCGAAAGTATCGTTTCGGGATTTTTCCACCCGTAAAAATCTTTTAACATATCCGAACCGACGAGAAAAAAAAGTTCGTCGTTTGGGTATTTACTTTTATAGTGGTCGAGCGTTAAATACGTGTAACTCGTGCTGCGAGCGTTTATTTCGTACGCGCTTACTTCGCAACCGTTTATAGGCAAAAACGCGCGGCGCGCCATTTCGAGTCTGTCTTCGGGCGAAGCCATTTCTTTGCCTTGCTTATGAGGCGGAATAAACGCAGGAATAATAATAACCTTATCCGCTTTAAGTTGTTCTTTTGCGGCTTTTACTATATTTATATGTTCGATATGGACGGGATCGAACGTTCCGCCGAAAATTGCAATCCTCATAATACCACCTATATTTTTATATTGTTTTTACGATTACTTAAAACTATTTATAAATTTTATTCTTTATATCCAAATTATACCACACTTATTCTATAGTTGCAAGGTTTAAAAAAATATTTTAAGGATAAAATTTAATTATGAAAAAAATTATTCTTTCCGTTTACACCGATACTTTGTTCATTGCACTCGTTTCGTTTTTATTTTCGTTCGCGCTTTTTAGATTTTATTTAAATTCTTTTTTACTATCGCTTCTTTTTGCGCTACTTTCGAGTGCGGCTATATCAACGCTCGCGTATTTATTAATCAGGCATAAATCGGTTAAAAAGTTTTTAAAAATTTCGGACGAAAAAGAAATTTTAAAACTTAATTTTCATCTTGCGACAGACACGAACGAAAATAATTTTAATAGAATTTATTCGGCTTTGTCTAAAAAATTCGAAAACGCGAAAAAATTGAAATCTCATATAGTTTTAAACGACGAAGACTATTATTTTAAATTTAAATTAGAACCTATATGCGCCGACGAAGTCGCAACGCTGATTAAAAAAAGCGGAAAACGTAAAAAAGTTCTTCTTGTATGTTCGATAAATAACGAAGGTGCAAAACTCGCCGCGAATTTCGGGATAAGAATAATGCCTATCGAAGAAATTTATATATTGCTTAAAGAAACCGACACACTGCCCGATAGTTACGCTTTTTTCGAAAAACAAGCAACTTGGAAAGAAAAACTTAAATTGCGTTTTAGTAAAAAAATGTACAAAGGTTACTTTTTATCGGGCGCGGCGCTTTTAATTTTCAGTCTTTTTACATTTTTTCCCGTTTATTATCTTATTTCGGGCGGAATTTTACTGTGCGTTGCAGTCGCCGTTAGATTTTTCGGAAAATAAAACGCTAAAACCGCCGAGATAATCCGTGAATTTATGCTGGTTTTTCAAACGTAAAAACCTGCTTTGCGTTTTTGCAAGGCAGGCTTTTTTTAAAACTCTATATGGTCGAAATCTTTTCTTTTAGAACGACGGTAAAGAATAATTTTCCTGCCGATAACCGCTACGCACTCGGCTTTTAACTTATTCGAAAGTTCGGCGCCTGTAAATTTTGCTTCGTCTTCGGCGTTGGTTAAAACGTTAATTTTTATAATTTCTCTTGCTTCTAACGCGTCCGAAAGCGATTTTAACATATTATCGTTTATTCCACCCTTGCCGATTTGCGCAATAGGTTGAATATTCGCCGCTATACTTTTTAAATTACTTCTTTGTTTGCTTGTTAACATTTTTTATCTCCGTTTTTTCGTTTTGAAAAAATATTATTTTTGTGTATTACAAATTACCTTAATCGTAAACCGCTTTCGAAATTTTTCTAAACGTTACAAAAAACTCCGTTTGTAAAGTGCAAGGAACATCATAGTTTTTCTAAATATCACGGAAAATTCTTTATCTCTTTTAAAGAATTTTCGTGAACACTTTGCGTGAACTCATATCTTCTACTCCTTAAACTCGAACTCGACTTCGCCTACGACAACGACGTCGTTTTCTAAAACGCCCGCTTTTTTAAGCGCTTTTATTACGCCTTTATCTTTTAAAACCTTTTGAAAATACGCCATAGAACCGGGGTCGGACAATACTACGTCTCCCTCTAACATCTCGATAAGTCCGCCCCTCACGTAATAAACATTATCTCCTCCGTCTTTTAAA
>CAYTNZ010000081.1:0-4977 GCA_964439285.1 uncultured Clostridia bacterium
AAGCCTATCGATAATACGCCTTATTCTTCGTTTAGCGATAGAAGAAATGCTCGTGCTTCGAGCGAACCGCTATCACCCCCTGCAAACGATTACAATTTCCGTAACGTAAACTCTTTTAATAACGAAACGGATAACGACATCGTTGTAGAAAATCCCGCAACGCCTTCGAATAACTATTCTAATTCGTCGAGCGAATATAGTCAGCCTTCTATTCGCGACAGGCTTACTAAAAACGTGGTTTCGAATGACGTGGAAGAAAATTCGGCGGAGCAGAAAACCGAAAGGGGAGAATCTACTCGCTTTACGAGTGTTACGGACGATAATTTTGAAACGGGCGACGACGTAAGCGCGTTGAAATCGATAAGAGATAACGATTTCGATTCAGCCGCCGATTTATTTGATTCGGACGATATTTCGAGCGAGCCTGCGGCGTCTATCGTTCCCGACGCGATTGAAGAAAGTACGCGTTTGCCCGAAGAACAACCGCGTGATATACCCTTAGGAAGAAATTTCGACAGAACGCCTTCCGTGCCTGCCGAACCGCAACCTAAGCCTAAACACGTTTACGGCAAATATGTAAATCCGCCTATTTCTTTGCTTAAAGACTACGTTGCCGCGGAGAATAATTCTGAAGAAGAAATTGCGCAAAACAGCGAAACGATTATTGAAACGCTCGGTAATTTTAAAATTCCGTGCGAAGTGGTAAAGGTAACGCAAGGACCTATGGTTATGCGTTACGATATCGACGTACCGGGAAATATTCCTGCCTCGAAAGTGCTTAATTGCGATAAAGAACTTGCAATGCGCTTGCACGCTAAAGACGGGGTTAATATTCAACCGAATTACGAAAACGGAACTATAAGCATAGAAGTACCCAGTCGTAACAGAACAACGGTAGGTTTAAAAGAAGTAATTTCCGCCAACGAGTTCGTAAACGCGAGCAACTCGGCAATTATGTTCGGTATGGGAAAAAACATAGAGGGTAAACCTGTTTCGGGCGATATTACCAAGATGAAGCATTTGCTCGTGGCAGGCTCTACCGGCTCGGGTAAGAGCGTATGCTTAAACGCGCTTATTATCAGTTTGCTTTATAAATACAGTCCCGAAGAATTGCGTATAATATTAGTAGACCCTAAACAAGTAGAGTTTAATATTTACGACAAATTGCCGCACTTAATGATTAACGAAATTATTAACGAACCTGCAAAAGCGATTAACGTTTTAAATTGGCTTATAAAAGAGATGGAGCGCAGATATTCTTTATTCAGTGCAAAATCGAAAAAAGGCGTAAACGTACGTAATCTCGACGAGTATAACTCGAATCTTTTCCCCGACGAAGAACGTTTGCCCAAAATAGTGCTTATAATCGACGAACTTGCCGATTTAATGCTTGTTGCCAAAAAAGATTTAGAGGCGAGAATTCAAAGCCTTACGCAAAAATCGCGTGCTGCCGGTATTCATTTGGTGTTGGCAACTCAACGTCCGTCGGTAGACGTAATTACAGGTATAATTAAATCTAACCTACCTACGCGTTTAGCGTTTAAGGTTGTGCAAGAAGTGGATTCGAGAACTATTCTCGATTCGACGGGTGCCGAAAAACTTTTGGGTTACGGCGATATGTTGTATAAGACAGATACTATGACGATGCCTGTACGCGTTCAGGGTGCGTTTTTGAGTTCGCAAGAAGTTCAAGACGTAGTAGAGTTCGTTAAAGAACATAACGAAGCGTATTTCGACGACAGCGTTTACGATTTTATCAACAGTAAATCGCACGGCGAATCAGGCGGCTCTAACGGTGATGGCGAAGACAGCGTCGAACAAGTTTATATCGATGCTCTCGGTTACGTGGTTTCAATCGGACAAGCGTCTATATCTATGATTCAAAGAAAGTGTTCGGTAGGATATCCTAAAGCGGGTAAAATTATCGAATGGATGGAAACTATGGGATACATATCCGCGTTCGACGGAGCGAAATCTCGTAAAGTTTTATTAACAAAAGAAGAATTCGACGCGAAATACGGCGAATTATAATCGGTAAATATTATGTTAGAGAACAAAATTTTCGGTCTTATTTCTCTCGGTTGCGATAAGAACAGAGTCGATGCCGAAAGACTTTTAGGCGAAATAAAAAGCCGCGGATTTATTATCACCGACGATGTGTCTGAAGCGAATATTTTAATTGTAAATACCTGTGCTTTTTTAGAAGAATCGCGCAGAGAAGCGCTCGATACCGTTATCGAATGTAATTCTTTGCGAAAAGGCGGAGTTTTAGAAAAAATAGTCGTGAGCGGCTGCCTTCCGCAAAAGTATATAAGCGAACTTTTTTCCGCGCTTACCGAAGCGGACGTGTTTTTAGGGTGTTCGGATAGCGACAAACTTATCGAAAGTTTAGAAAACTCGTATAAAGGCGAACGAATAAATTCGGTAGACTGCGGTAAAGAAAGTACGAAAGAAAGAGTGCTTACTACGCCCGAACATTTTGCGTATTTAAAGATTGCGGACGGGTGCGATAATCATTGCACTTATTGTCTTATACCCAAAATACGCGGAAAGTATCGTTCTGAAAATATCGATAAACTTATTTTCGAAGCGAAAGAATTAGGCGATATTTCTGAACTTATTTTAGTCGCCCAGGATACTACGAGATACGGCACCGATTTAAAGGACGAAAGTTGCAATTTCGTGCAACTTATTCGAAAAATTTCCGAACTCGACAATATAAAAAGCATTCGTCTTTTGTATTGCTATCCCGATATGATTGACGACGAACTTATTTTCGAGATTAAAAACAATTCAAAAGTCATTAAATATCTCGATATACCTTTTCAGCATAGCGAAAACAGAATTTTAAAGTTGATGAACAGAAAAGGCGGTAAAGAAGAATATATTAACTTAATTAAAAAATTACGCGAAAATATCGAAGGAATTGCAATTCGTTCTACGTTTATTGCAGGATTTCCTACCGAAACGGAAGAAGAAGTGGAAGGGCTATGCGAGTTTTTAAAAACCGTTAAACTTACCAACTGCGGCTTTTTTGCCTATTCGAGAGAGCCCGAAACCCCTGCTTATAAATTAAAAGGACAAATTCCGACAAGGGTAAAACTGCAAAGAGTTAAAAAACTTTATAAAGTTCAGGCTGAAATATCTCGAGTAAATTTGCAAAATTATGTAGGAAAAAAACTCGAAGTCGTTTGCGACGGCATCGATTACGAGCGTAATTGTTTTGTCGGCAGAGCGTATTTTAACGCGCCCGATATTGACGGAAAAGTATATTTTAACGCGCCCGAAGCAATGCAGGGCGAATATTATAGCGTTTTAGTAAAAGATTGCGACGATTACGATTTATTTGCTCAAACGGAGGATTACCGATAATGAATTTACCTAATAAATTAACGCTTAGCCGTATATGTCTTATACCTGTTTTCGGCGTATTGTTCTTTTTGGATATGATACCGTATAATTATTTTATTTCGGCAATTATTTTTATCGTTGCGGCTTGCACTGATTTTATAGACGGGCACGTTGCTCGTAAATACAATCTCGTAACCAATTTAGGTAAATTTTTAGATCCTATAGCCGATAAGGTTTTGGTTTCGACCGCGCTTATTTTCATTTTGGTAAAACCCGATATAGTTACGTTAACGTGGGGCGGTTGGACTCTTGTTTTTGCAGGCGTATGCGTAGCCGTAATTTTGGCTCGCGAATTAATCGTAAGCGGTTTTAGAATGGTTGCTGCGTCAACGGGATTGGTGCTTGCCGCGGATAAAGTAGGCAAGGTAAAAACGGCTTTTCAAGATATAGCTATAGCGGCGTTGCTTATAGGCGCAAACTTTTTTAATTTGGTATCGGTAAGTAAAGTTATAAACGTTGTCGGTTTAGTTTGTCTCGGTATCGCTACCGTACTTACGATATGGTCGGGTGTTTCGTACATCGTTAAAAACAGAGCGGTGTTTACTAAGTCGTAATTATGAAAAACGCGTGTATTATTTTAAGAAATATAAAAAATTATTATTACGGAAACGAATTCGAGCCGTGCGCGAAAGCGCTTATCGATAACGGGTTTTATCTCGATAAAACGTTTATAAACGACGAAACGGATTTAGCGGCTTTTTCGCAAACGCTTATAGAAGGTAAAAATTTTTACGATAATCTTTTCGTCGTTATTCCCGATTATATTTTTTCTGAATTTAAAGCGCGCGCTTACGATATACTAAACGTAAAATTTTCAGAAGAAAATATTATTTCAATCGAAAACAAAACGATTTTTTTATTGCATTCGGGCGAGCGCGGGACTAACGAATTAAAGTCGGAATATATAAACGTACTTAACGAAAAGTACTCTATAAAATACGATAAAATGGTTATACGTACGGTCGGTGTTCCTTGCGACAGGCTGAATAACGTTATGTCCGATTGTAAAGCGTTGAGCGGCGATAAACTTAAATATAACGTTTATCACGAATACGGCGATACGAAATTCGAAATTTTATACGACAGTACTTCGCCGAAAATGCTTATAGACGACGTGGTTCGCGTTGCCGTAAACGGATTGAACGATTATATTTATGCGGTTGACGATACTCCGTTAAACGAGAGAATTTACGAAATTTTAAAACTTCGCGGATTAAAACTCGGCATTGCGGAATCGTTTACGGGCGGAGGCATCGCTAAAAAATTAATCGAAGTATCGGGAATAAGTTCCGTTCTTTTCGAAAGTATAGTGGCGTACGATAATCTTTCGAAAGAAAAACGGCTCGGGGTAAATAAGTATACTCTTATGCATCACGGCGCGGTGTCCGACGAAGTTGCCTACGAAATGGCAGCGGGAATTTTGTCGGGCG
This sequence comes from uncultured Clostridia bacterium, assembly GCA_964439285.1. Lineage (GTDB taxonomy): Bacteria > Bacillota > Clostridia > Christensenellales > Borkfalkiaceae > Borkfalkia. Next base: position 4,842 of record CAYTNZ010000081.1, read on the forward strand.
GAGTTTGTAACGTTTCGGTTGCGACCACTGGAATTGCAGGACCGAAATCGGACAACACAAACAAGCCCGTAGGACTTTGTTATATTTCGGTAGGATTAGGAGAAAATGTGTTCGTTTATAAGTACGTTTTCGACGG
>CAYTNZ010000082.1:0-4925 GCA_964439285.1 uncultured Clostridia bacterium
TAGAGTAAAAAGCCGAAATGCCGCCTGTATTATTATCTAAAATAATTATGCTTTTGCCCGAACGGTCTGCCGTGGTTTTAAGGTTTTCGATATAATCTTGTTCGTATTTATCTTGATAGGTATGAATTTTGCAACCGTCTATTATCGAGTAAGGCGAAAACTTTAAAGTGTTTTCAAGTTCTTTATATACGCTTTGAATATATATTTGCGTATTGTTTTGATTATTTTTTTGAACGGGCAAAGCGGCGCTTTTTGCTTTTTCAGCCGTACTTTTGTCTATATAATCGTATTCTTGCATTTTGTCGATTACCAAATTGCGCCTTTTTAAACTTTTTTCGGGGTTATTAAAGGGCGAATACGTGTTTGGCGCTTTTATCAGGGCGGCAAGTTGCGCGCATTCGGCTACGTTTAAATTTTTCGCTTCTTTGTTAAAATAAAATTCGGCGGCGCTTTCAATTCCGAAACAGTTGTGCCCGAAGTAGATGGTATTTAAATACATTTCGATAATTTCGTCTTTCGAATACCTTTTTTCAAGTTGCATGGTAAGTTTTATTTCTTTTAATTTTCGCGAAATTGTTTTTTCGTTTGAAAGGTGGGTGTTTTTAATCAGCTGTTGACTGATGGTCGATGCCCCTTCTTTATAAGAGCGGCTTTTTAAATTGTTAAAAAACGCTTTGCCTATTCTTAAATAATCGAGTCCGTTGTGTTTAAAAAAGTTTTTGTCTTCAATGGCGACGAACGCGTTTTTTAAGTGTGTGGGTGTTTGCGATAACGTTATGCTTTTACGTGCTTTTACTGTTGAAATTTGCGCTAATTCGTTGCCTTCGTTGTCTAAAAGTGTAACGTTGTTTTGCGACGCGGTTAATTTGGATTTGTCAAGATTGCTGTCTTTTGTCGTTGCGATATAAAAAGCGGCGGCGATTGCCGTAAAAATTAGTAAAATGCAAATACAAACGAGAAAAATTTTTTTTAATAATTTCATAATTTAAGCCTTTTTAATAAGTATTTGAAAAAAAGCAAAAATTATTTAATCTTTCAATTTTCAAAAACTTGAAAAATTTTTGAAAAAAAAGTATAATAGAATATGTAATAAAATTTATATTGGGTTGTTATGTCAAAAAAGTATTATCACGTTGTAACGTACGGCTGTCAAATGAACGTACACGAATCGGAAAAAATTGCAGGAATACTTGCTAAAATGGGCTACGAGCATACCGATGTATGCGAAAGTGCGGATATTGTCGTATTTAACACTTGTTGTATTCGCGAAAATGCCGAAAATCATGCGTACGGAAATATCGGCGCGTTAAAAAAATTAAAAAAATCTAAAAAAGATATGCTTATTGCCGTCGGCGGTTGTATGACTCAACAGCAAGGGAAGGCAGAAGAGTTAAAAAAGAAATTTCCGTTTGTAGATATTATTTTCGGAACTCATAATTTAGAAGAACTTGAAAGACTTATAGAAATTAAACAAAAACGTAAAAAATCGGTAATCGAAGTATGGGAAAAAGAAGGCGAAATTATCGAAAAAGACGAGCCTTTCAGAACGAGTTATCCTAATGCTTGGGTTAATATTATGTACGGTTGCAATAATTTTTGTACCTATTGCATCGTGCCTTACGTAAGAGGACGCGAAAGAAGTCGCCGTCCCGAAAATATTGTTGCGGAAGTTAAGGCTTTACTCGATAAAGGATATAAAGAAATTACCCTTTTAGGACAAAATGTAAATTCTTACGGTAACGACGTCGGCGGCGAGTTCAATTTTCCCGATTTACTTCGCGAAATTTGTAAAGACGAGCGAAAATTTCGCTTGCGTTTTATGACGAGTAATCCTAAAGATTTTACAGACGAGCTTATAAACGCGATTGCCGAATGTAAGCAAGTTTGTCATTTGGTTCATTTACCCGTTCAGGCTGGCTCTGACAGGGTATTGAAACTTATGAATAGAAAATACACTTCGGCTCAGTATTTAGAAAAGGTAAAAGCGTTAAAAGAAAAAATTCCCGATTGCGAAATAACTTCGGATATTATGATAGGTTTTCCTACCGAAACGGAACAAGATTTTCAAGATACGGTAAATCTCGTAAAGGCGGCTGATTTTTCGACTGCTTTTACATTCGTTTATTCGCGCCGTTCGGGTACCGTTGCTGCGGATATGGAAGGGCAAATTCTCGAAGACGTAAAAAAAGACCGCATAATGCGTTTGGTTGCCGAAGTAAATGCGTTAACTCGTAAAAAATCGATTAAATATCTCGGAAAAACCATCGAAATTTTATGCGAAGACTTCGACGAAAAGAAAAGACTTTATTTAGGTCGCGACGAATACGGGCGAATGGGATATTTTAAGTCTGATAAAAACGTTATAGGCGAGTTCGTAAAAATTAAAATTACCGACGCAACCGGCGTTTCGCTAACCGGCGAAATGGTAGAGTAAAATTTTTTATTCGCTTTAATTGTAAGCGTTTATTTGTGATTTATACTAATTGGTTGAAATTAAACGAGGTTTTAAGATGAGTAAAGACGGATTGTCTCCGATGATGAAACATTACCTTCAAATAAAAGAAAAATATAAGGATTGTATTATATTTTACCGTCTCGGCGATTTTTACGAAATGTTTTTCGACGACGCGAAAGAAGCGTCCGAACTTTTAGAACTTACTTTAACGGGCAGAGATTGCGGATTGGAAGAACGCGCGCCTATGTGCGGTATTCCGTTTCACGCTGCCGACTCTTATATAGCAAAACTCGTATCGTACGGTAAAAAGGTCGCTATTTGCGAACAACTTACCGAGGCTACGTCGGGGCGCGGAATGGTCGAGCGCGACGTTATTCGCGTCGTTTCGGCGGGAACGCTGATTTCGGACGAGCTTTTAAACGAGCGCGAAAACAATTATATCGCGTGCGCCTACAAAAACGGCGATGAAACTGCCGTGGCTTATGCCGACATAACCACGGGCGAGTTTTTCGTGTCGTCTTTTAGCGGCGGAAATTGCGTTTACGAGGCAGGGGAAAACCTTGTTAAAATTTCGCCTGCCGAAGTTATCGTAAACGACGAGTTTTTGCTCGCGTCGCGCGATTGTGCGGTTATCAAGTATAATTCTTTGCCTAATTTCTCGTGCTACGTGCCTTGGGCTTTTACCGTTCGCAGAGCGGAGAGTTGTCTTTTAGAACAATTTAACGCAAAAACGCTCGCGCCTTTCGGTATCGAAGGAAAAGACGTCGTCATATCTACTTGCGGTGCGCTTTTAGAGTATCTTAAAGAAACGCAAAAGCACGCACTTAAAAATATCGACGGGTTAAAATATCTTAACGGCGAAAAGCGTATGATGCTCGATACCATTGCCGTTAAAAATCTCGAACTTACCAAAACTTTATACGAAGGCAAAAAACGAGGTTCTTTGCTGTGGCTTTTAGATAAAACGCAAACGGCTATGGGTGCGCGTATGTTGACGGGGCTTATTTTAAATCCGTTAAATTCGGAAGATGAAATAAAAACGCGTCTTGACGGTGTCTACGAATTGTTTAATGCTACCGTTATACGACTCGGAATAGCGGATACTTTAAAATCGATTAGAGATATCGAACGTATCACGGGTAAAATTTCGAATAACAATCTCACGCCGCGCGATTGCGTAAATCTTGCCGTTTCGCTTTCGGTGATTCCGAATTTAAAATTTCAACTTTCGGGATTTACTTCGCCTGTGCTTTTGAAAATATTGTCCGAATTGCACGAACTTTCAGATATTTGCAATCTACTTAAATCGGCTATCGACGATAACGCACCCGTCGGTATTAAAGACGGTGGTTTTATTCGCGACGGATATAATAAAGAACTGGACGAACTTCGTAAAATTCGCGACGGCGGCGCGTCGCTCATTGCCGAAATGGAAGCACGCGAAAGGGAAGAAACGGGAATAAAAACTCTCAAAATTAAATATAATCGCGTATTCGGGTATTTAATCGAGGTTACCAATTCGTTTTTGGATAAAGTTCCGTATCATTATCATAGACGCCAAACCATTGCCAATGCCGAGCGTTTTATAACCGACGAGTTGAAAGAAGTAGAAGATAAAATTTTAACTTCTTCAGAGCGAAGCGTTAAACTCGAACTTGCTATTTTCGACGAGATAAAATTGCTGCTTCTTAAAAATATTTCAAAACTTAAAGAACTTGCGGCGGCTGTGGCGTATCTCGATTGTTTGGTTTCGTTTGCTACCGTTTCTAAAGAAAATAATTATTGTAAACCGCAAATCAATTCGTTCGGCGGAGAACTTAATATAATCGACGGGCGTCATCCTGTCGTCGAAGCCATTTCGAAAGAAAAATTTGTACCCAACGATACCGTAATCGATGGGAACGATACTTCGGTTATGATAATAACAGGACCTAATATGGCAGGTAAAAGCACTTATATGCGTCAGACCGCGCTTATCGTTTTAATGGCGCATATCGGTTGTTTCGTGCCTTGTAAAAGTGCCGCCGTTCCGCTGACCGACCGTATTTTTACGAGAGTCGGCGCAAGTGATAATCTTATTTTGGACCAGAGTACTTTTATGGTGGAGATGACCGAAGTTGCGTCGATATTGCGTAACGCGACGCCGTATTCTTTGTTGATTTTAGACGAAGTTGGTAGAGGTACTAGCACGTTCGACGGGCTTAGTATCGCGTGGGCGGTGCTTGAAGAATTGGCTCTTAAAATAAAGGCAAAAACGCTTTTTGCGACGCATTATCACGAACTTACCGAACTCGAAGGTAAAATTTCGGGAGTTAAAAATTATAAGGTAACCGTAAAAGAAGCGGCGGGTACGGTGATTTTTTTAAGAAAAATTATGCGCGGCGGCGCTAATAAAAGTTTCGGTATCGAAGTTGCCAAACTTGCCGGCGTGCCTTCTGCCGTTACGGCAAAAGCGAAAGAAATTCTTAAA
>CAYTNZ010000083.1:0-4902 GCA_964439285.1 uncultured Clostridia bacterium
ATTTATCGCTTTGCTTGCAAGGAGCGATAAATTCGCCGTATTGCAAACTATGTTACCGCTTTTTCAACAAAAAAGCGGACGTTTGCGATAGCAAACCTGATTTGCTAATTTTTTAGCAAATCAACATTACATAGTTTATAATACGTGAGCCACTATTTTATGCGGTCAGAGAAAAACTCCGTTTGCCGAGCCGACTTTTTCGGCGAGCAAAGGGGTTTTTCTAAATATCACGGGAAATTCTTTATCTCTTTTAAAGAATTTTCGTGAACGCTTTTACTGATGAAATTCGTCGCCGTCGTCTGTCGTACCGTTCGAAGCGTTGCCGTCGGGACCTGCCTGACCGCCCGCTTGCTGATAAATTTTAGCAAAAATAGCCTGACTTTCGTTAGTAAGTTTTTCGGTTGCGGCTTTAATTTTATCGTCGTCGTCGGTCGCGAGTTCGTCTTTAGCGTTCTTTACCGATTCTTCGAGCGACGCTTTATCTTCGGCAGAAAGTTTATCGCCCAACTCTTTAATCGACTTTTCAACGGCAAAAATCATACCGTCGAGTTTGTTTTTGTTGTCTATTTTTTCCTTTCTCTTTTTATCTTCTTCGGCATATTGTTCGGCTTCTTTAACCGCTTTGTCGATATCTTCTTCCGAAAGATTGGTAGACGAAGTAATGGTTATATCCGTGCTCTTGCCCGTTCCTAAATCTTTAGCGGTTACGTGTACTATACCGTTTGCGTCAACGTCGAAAGTAACTTCGATTTGAGGAATTCCGCGAGGTGCGGGAGGAATACCGGTAAGTTCGAAACGTCCCATGGTTTTATTGTCTCTCGCAAATTCTCTTTCGCCTTGTAAAATATGAATATCTACTTGAGTTTGATTGTCCGCAGCGGTCGAGAATACCTGAGATTTTTTAACGGGGATAGTGGTATTTCTTTCAATAAGTTTAGTCGTAACGCCGCCGAGCGTTTCGATACCCAACGACAAAGGCATAACGTCTAAAAGTAATACGTCTTTTACTTCGCCAGACAAAACGCCGCCTTGAACAGCCGCGCCGATTGCAACGCATTCATCGGGGTTAATGCCCTTAAACGGCTCTTTGCCGGTTATGCTCTTAACCTTTTCGACAACGGCGGGAATTCTCGTCGAACCGCCTACGAGAATAACCTTATCGATATCCGAATAAGAAAGCCCCGCGTCTTTCATAGAAAGGCGCATAGGTTCAACGGTTTTTTCTACGAGGTCGGCGGTAAGCGCGTCGAATTTTTGTCTTGTAATGTCTACGTCGAGATGTTTAGGACCTTCTGCCGTAGCCGTAATGAAAGGAAGGTTTACGTTCGTTGAACTCATACCCGAAAGTTCTATTTTAGCCTTTTCAGCCGCTTCTTTCAATCTTTGCATAGCCATTTTGTCTTTCGACAAATCTACGCCTTCTTTACGTTTGAATTCTTCAACGAGATAATCCATAACTTTTTTATCGAAGTCGTCGCCGCCGAGCATATTGTTACCGTTCGTTGCGAGTACTTCGAATACGCCGTCGCCTATTTCGAGAATAGAAACGTCGAACGTGCCGCCGCCCAAGTCGTAAATCATAACTTTGTGGTTAGACGCGTCTTTATCGAGTCCGTACGCAAGCGCAGCAGCCGTAGGTTCGTTTATTATACGCAAAACGTTAAGACCTGCTATTTTACCTGCGTCTTTAGTCGCTTGACGCTGACTATCGGTAAAGTATGCGGGACAGGTTATAACCGCTTCGGTTACCTTTGTTCCGAGATATGCCTCGGCGTCCGCTTTAAGTTTAGAAAGTACCATTGCAGAAATTTCTTGCGGCGAATATTTTTTATCGTCGATAGCGACTTTATAATCGCTACCCATATGTCTTTTAATCGAAATAACCGTACGGTCGGGGTTAGCAACCGCTTGACGCTTTGCAACCTGACCTACTATACGCGAACCGTCTTTTTGAAATCCTACTACAGACGGAGTAGTTCTTGCCCCTTCGGGATTAGGTATAACGACGGGTTCGCCGCCTTCCATAACCGCTACGCACGAATTAGTTGTTCCTAAATCGATTCCTATTACTTTTCCCATAATATATACACTCCTTAAAATTGAATTTAAATTTATTTTTTATATTTTTTTTCGAACAACGTAAAAATATTTTACAAAGTTCGATTTTTAACGTTATTTTGTTTAATTACGTAGTAACTTTTACCTGCGCGTATCTTAGTACTTTTTCGCCACGTTTATAGCCTTTTAAAAATACTTGTTTAACGTAACCCGCCTCAACGCCGTCCGCTGCTTCTTCGCTCATTATGGCTTCGCAGTAAGTAGGGTCGAATTCTTCGTCTACGGGGTTAATTTCTTCGATACCTTCGCCTTCTAAAAACTGTTTAAAACTTTTCAGTATCATTTCGATACCTTTTTTGGTATTCTCGTCGCACATGGTAAGCGCGCGTTCTAAATTATCGCCGATAGGCAATATCTTTAAAACGACGTCTGCCCTGCCTTCGAGATAACTCAATCTTTTTGTTTCGGCATTGCGCTTTTTAAAGTTTTCGAACTCGGCAACCGAACGCATCCATTTATCTTTATAATCGGCACATTCCGAATTTAAACGCTCTATCTCCTTGTCGATTTCTTTATTTTTTTCGCAAGAATTATCGTCGCAAGAACAATTGCAAAGTTCTTCTTCGCAAACGTTTTGAGCGCAATCGGAATTTTCTTGCGAGTTTTTTACATTTTTATCGTCGTTCATTTTTATCACTTCCTTTCGTGTCGTTTGTCAGGTTTTTGTTGTTTACTATTTCTTCAAGCACTTTGCCTACGTTTTCGAGCACGGTAATTACTTTCGGATAATCCATTCTTATAGGTCCGATTACTCCGTACGTTCCTAAATTTTTGCCGCCTGCCGAATAGGTTGCGGTTACGAACGAACAATCGTTCGGCAACTCTTCGTTTTCGGACGAGCCGATTTTTACGCTTATGCGAATTTCGTCGGTGCCGTCGTTCATAATTTCGGCGAGTCTGTCTTTACTCGATATTACCGAAATAAAATTTTTAACCGTTTCTACGTCTTCGTATTCGGGATGATTGAAAATTTTATTTTCGCCCGAAAGCACCACGTCGCCTTCGCGAGGACGGGTGTACGCTTTTAACGCGTCGATAACGTCGTTTAAAAGTTGTTTATAATCGGCAAATTCGGCAAGAGCATCCGCTTCGACGTCTTTCGCCTCGAACAACGCTTTGCCGGCGAAAATTTTACTAAGCGTTTTAGATATTTGCTCTAAATCGTCTGACGTCATATCTTCGGGAATTTCTATAAAACTGTCGCGAAGTATTCGCTCGCCCGTAATAATTACGAGCAATGCCTGATTGTTTCCGCAATGCAAAAGCGCGATATTGTTGATGCGCTCGGCATCGGCGTGCGGCGTTATCGCAACCGACGTGTAATCGGTAAGTTCGCTTATTATTTTGGCAACGTTTTTAATTATATACTCTAAATCGTTGGTTCTTTTGCCTATTACAGAACTTATATAATCTAAATCGTCTTCTGACAAAGAACCCTTTTGCATAAGTTCTTCTATATAAAAACGATACGCCGCCGGCGACGGCACGCGTCCGCCCGAAGTATGAAACTGAGTTAAATACCCGAGTTCTTCAAGTGCGGCAAGTTCGTTTCTTACCGTTGCGGAACTTACCCCGCTCAAATGCTTTTCGGCTATGATTTTGCTTGAAACTGGCACGGCGGTATTTATATACTCGTCGACCACTATTTGCAATATTTTCTTTTTTCTATCAGAAATTTTCATAACCGTTCACCATTTTGGCACTTGCATTTAAACAATGTTAGCACTCTCAATCCCTAAGTGCTAATTCAATTATATTCTTATTGTGTGATAAAGTCAAGGAAATTAAACGAAAATAATAAAAAATATTTAAAATAATTTAAAGCGAAAAATTTTCGTTTGAAATCGGCTATAAAACATCGCTTTATATTAATAGTGTCGTAACAAAAAAAACGTCGCCGCTTGAAACGAAACGCCCCCAAAGTCGTTCGTTCGACTTCGGGGGGCTTATAAAAAACGTAAATTAACGTTTTTATTAAAAATCACATTGTAAATCTTCTGCTATTTTAACGCCCGCGCTCGTACCTATGCGGTCTGCGCCTGCGTCTATCATCTTTTTAAAATCTTCGCCCGAGCGAATTCCGCCCGACGCTTTAACCAAACATTTACCGTTTACGGCATCTTTCATAAGACGTACGTCTTCGACTTTTGCGCCGTCGCCGAAATAACCCGTGCTCGTTTTTACGAACGTAGCCCCCGCGTCTACCGCAACTTTACAAGCCTTAACTATTTCTTCTTGAGTTAAAAGCGAATTTTCTAAAATCACCTTTACGGGATTTTTTTTCGCGGCGGAAACGACCTTTTTAATATCTTTTTTTACATACGACCAGTTACCGTTTTTTATTGCCGAAACGCTGATAACCATATCTATCTCGTCTGCGCCCTGAGAAATCGCTCGCTTCGTTTCGAAAACTTTGCACTCGGTCGTGTTTTCTCCCATAGGAAAGCCTACCACGCACGCTACGTTTACGGCGCTCTTTCCGAGATACGAACAAATCTCTTTAACGTGCGCCGGCTGAACGCAAACCGCGTAAAATCCGTATTTTATCGCTTCGTCGCAAAGTCTTTTTAAGTCTTGCTTGGTTGCCGTTTGTTTTAAAAGGGTATGGTCTATTTTATTTAACAATTTTGCTATTTCGGCATTTTTGCGGTTACGCTTATACTCCTCGAATTCAACCCTGTCTTTTTCTTCTTCGGTTAGAATTTGTTGTTCTTCTTCGACTTCTGTTTTTTTTGATTTTAACATTATATTCTCCTATTCGATATACGCATTTACAAGCGGTTC
>CAYTNZ010000084.1:0-4897 GCA_964439285.1 uncultured Clostridia bacterium
AGTATTTCTTAAAAAGAAAGAAAAGGCAAACAGATAACCGACAAACATACTTATAAAGTATTTTTAAACTAATTCATATTCCCGCAAGAACAATTTAAATGCGAGTTTAAAAAGTTATATAAACTTTTTTCGAGAAAAATTAAATCTTGCGGGAGAACGTTTAGACGAAACTATTATTAGGAGCGTAAAATAATGAAAAAAAAGATAGCGTTGATTTTGGTGCTGATAATTTGTTTTGCTTTCGTGGCGACCGCTTGCGGAAGCGGAAATAACAACGTTTCGGCAATGTTGGTAGATTTGCATACTTTAATGCCTACTCCGAGCGAAAACCCTACACCCGATCAGCCGCACCCCGTAAACGCAAGTCGTTACATCGCAAGAGAGTACGAAAAAGAAACGGGAACGAAAATAAACTGGGCTTCGGATTATGCTAAACCGCGAGATACCATAACTAATATTCGTACGTGGTTCAATAACCAAATTAACGTAAAAAATTGTCCTGCCATAGGATTTACTTTCGGTACCGAGATGCAAGAAGACAATTTGTACATAAATCTCGACGAGTATCTCGAAAGACCTAATCCGTACGTCGAAGGGAACACCCGTTGGAAAGATTTGTTCGAAGATTGGGTTTGGGAAGACACTGCCGTGCTCGACGCAAACGGCAATATAGTCGCTATTCCCGTGATATTAAACTCGGGTTCGGCAACGGCTATCTATTACAATAAAGATATGTTTGAACAAAATAACGTTTCGGTGCCTACTACTTGGAAAGAATTTTTACAAGTATCGAACGACGTAAAGAAAATAGCGGGCGTTCAATACTCGTACATTCCGTATTCGGGCGATACGAGCGTGTCGCTTTCGTCTTGGGCGATAAGATACAGTATCGCACCAGGGTTCGCAAAAGCGATGATGGACAAAACCGATTACGATAAGAACGGTAAAACCAGCACGAACGAGTTGATACGCGCGGTTGTCGAAGGCGTATTTAATCCGCAAACGTGTCAAGCTGCAAAAACTTTGTACAGACAAGCGTATCAGTATTATAAAACCGTTTTGCCTACGGGTTGGGATTCTATAAATGCGTCTACTTTCCAAACGGCTTGGGACGAAGGTAAAGTGGGTATGAAAAACCAAGGTCTTTGGTACTATACCAACGAAACGAGCGATACGCTTCGTCAATTTAATTTCGGTTTGTTCTCGCCGCCCGTTTTGCAAAGCGATACGTCGAGTTACGCTGCCGATTTAGAAAGAAAAACGCTTGCCGACGGTTATCAGTCAGAAGTTTTAATGTCGTTTAATATTATGAAACCGGCTGTCGAAAACAATCCCGAGTTACTTGAAAAAGCGATAGACTTTTTAATGTATCTTACAACGCCCGAGGCGGTTACGACCATCGTACAAGAAAACGGCGCGGGATTCCCTGCGGTTAAAGACGCGGAATATCCTTCTATCTTTGACGATACGGGTTGGTTAGAAACCGAATTTACGGTAATAGACGGTTCAAGATGGCCGCTCGGTTTTATCACTTCGAACACGGCGAACATAGACGCGGCGTTTAACGATTGGGTTCTCGGCACGAAAACCGAAAGCGAATTCTTTTCTATTTTAAATCGCGAACAGGTTGCCGGCGCCGAAACTATGATAAGAAATATGAACATCGATACTACCGGTTGGAATATTAAAAAATGAAAACTGAACGTAAAAAAAGAAAAATAGGATTGAAATACATTATCGCCGCGGCGTTGATTGCGTTTTTTGCCTTTGCATATCTGTTCGATTTTATATGGTCTAAAACCTATAACGTAGAGATAATTTCGGTATCAGACGAAACGCCCATTGCCGATAATTCGGTGAGAGTTGAAATAAAGGTATGCGTTACGCATTTCGGCGAGCCGGTAAAAAAACACGAGATATTCGCTTTGCCGAGTGCGGGGCTTATGATGGCGTATACGACTACTACCGACGAAAACGGAATAGCGACGTTTGTTTACGTGCCGTATACCGAAACTCGTTTTACGCCTGCGGGCGACGTTGAAATTCGTATACGCGACCAAAGCAATTCTATTATTTTAGAGATTAACGCGTATTCCGATTTAACGTTAAAACTTCAATCGAAACCGAAGGGGGTATAAAGGGTATGCAAAATTTATTACGATATTTAAAACGGCATTGGATTGCATATCTTATGGTGTTGCCGTTTACTTTGGGTATTTGCGTATTTGCGATTTATCCGCCCATACAGGGTATGATAATTTCCTTTTTCGACGTGTACAAAGTAACCGATTCGCTTACCGATTTTATCTGGTTCGACAATTTTAAAGAATTGTTTCAAGATACGATTTTTTTACATTCGATAAAGCAAATGTTCACGTTGCAGTTGCCGCGATTGGTAGTAAATACGTTCGTTCCGTTCTTTTACGCCGAAATTATTTTTCACGTAACGAGTAAAAAAGGACAATCGGTATATCGTTTTTTATTACTACTGCCTACGGTTTGCCCCGGTATCGTTTCGTCGCTTATTTGGCAGAATATTTACGCTTACGAAGGCGGTATTTTAAACGAAATACTCAAAGGTATAGGAATCGTTAAAGAAAACATCAATTTTTTAGGCAGAGAAAACATAATAGGTTCGCTCATCTTTATGGGCTTTCCTTGGCTTCCGGGAACGGGCGGCTTGATAGTTCTTGCCGGCTTGATAAACATTCCTACCGAGGTTTTAGAGGCGGCGGATTTAGACGGCTGCGGAACGATGAGAAGAATTTTCGTAATCGATTTGTCTTATCTCGTAGGGCAAATCAAGTACGTTGTGGTTTTCGGTATAATAGGCATTTTCCAAGATTACAGTAATCAACTGTTGTTCGCAGAAAAAGTAGGTACAGCCATTCACGTGCCTGCGTATTATATGTATCAGTTGGTAAATACCAACCAAAGCATAGGTAAGGCGGCGTCGATAGGCGTTGTGTTGTTTGTGATTATTATGCTAATTACCGCGGCAACGTACAAATTGCTAAACGCAAAGGATGAAGAAAATGTGTAATCGAAGCAAAAAAAGAAATAACAAAGTATCTCAGATTGTTTTAAACTGTTTTATAATTTTCTTGTTTGTTTTGGGAATGTATCCGTTGACTATGGCGGTTTGGTGTGCGTTTAAAACGCCTAATCAGTATACGCTGTATAAATGGTTTCCTACTTTTCCGTTGCGTATAGAAAATTTGCAACTCGCTTACGAAAAGATAGACGAGTATATGTTGCGTACGATATTCGTAGCGCTTGCGAGTACTGTTTTAATGCTTTTTATAACGACGATGGCGGCTTTTTCGATTTCGAAATTAAAGTTTAAAGGTTCTAAACTTTTGTTTTCGGTAATACTCGGCTTGAATATGATGCCGGGGGTATTGACGTTAGTGCCTACCGTTATGTTGTATCACGCGCTAAACATAAACAATACGTTGTTTGCGCTGATTGTACCGTGCTGTTTCAGTACGGGAACGACTTTTCTTTTGATATGCTCTTTCAGAGGATTGCCCGATTCTACATTCGAGGCGGCGGAAATAGACGGCGCTAACGATTTTCAAAAGTATTTACTCGTAGGCGTTCCGCTTGCCGTGCCTATTATAGCGACTATTGCGATTATGCAGGTTTCGGGTACGTGGAGCGATTTTGCTTGGCCGATGCTTATTATGACCAAAGACAAGTATACTATAGCGGCGGGTTTAAAGGTCGAGTTTTATGATTCTACCGTGTCTATGCCCGTATCTTTCGCGGCGTACTTGATGGCGTCGTTACCGTTAATCGTATTGTTTTTCTTTACGAATAAGGTATATGCCGAAGGTATCGTTGCGTCGGGATTAAAATTATAAGGAAAAATTATGAAAAAGATTTTTTTGACGATGATATGTGCCGTTATGGCGTTGGTTTCGTTGGTGGGGGCGTTCGGGATTATAGGCGGCGCGGCTGAGGAAACCAAAACGGCGGTAACTCTTGCTAAAGACGATTTTAGAAAGATAGGAATAGGAGATTCTGCCGCGGTAAAAACCGTAGGCATATCCGCGTCCGGCGATAGTACGCACGGCGCGATTCCGTCTGATACGTGGGGTTCTCCCGTAAAAATTGCAAACGAGTCGTATTTAATTTACGAACTCGGCGACGGTAGCGAAAATTTAACCAAGTTATATATGACGCTCGACGCGAAAATTTGGAGTCAGAACGACGATATAGCGTTTGCCGAAAACGCAATAAACGTTTACGTTGGCAGCAGTGTTGACGGCGATATGCAACTCGTACGTAAATATACGGTTGCGGATACGTCGAATATGTTGATAGACGCTACGCTTAATTTAAGCGAAAACGTTACGGGAAAAAGTAAGATTTTCGTAAAGGTCGAGGTTGTGCAATCTAAAATAAATTGCGGAAACGAGAGTTGTTCTAACGGTTTGCATAAATGCGGAAATACGGTTGCCTCGCCCGACGGATATATCGACATTTGGCATTTCGGCGTAAAGTTGTACGAGATTGTTTTTCTTTCGGACGAACCTTTCGTCGATAAAGAACAGCCTATCCCTAACGATTTTAAAGATAATTTGCCTTCTGAAATTAACGTTTCTGAGCAGTATACTTTTCCTGAAATAATATTTACCGATAACGTTGACGGTGTAGTCGATTATTATATCACGATGACCGACCCTTACAGCATTTCTACCGAACTCGGTGCGAACGCTAAGGGATTTTTCCCCGAATACGAAGGAATATACACCTTTGAAATTTGGGCGCAAGACGATGTAGGTAATAAGTATACCGATAAATTTTCGTTAACTTGCGTTGTACCTGAAGGGTTACCTGTTATTTATCACGAAAACGTTCCCGAAAAGAACGGAAGATGCGGGGTAAAATA
>CAYTNZ010000085.1:0-4881 GCA_964439285.1 uncultured Clostridia bacterium
AGGGCTTTTAATGGAAAAGGCAAACGAAAAAAATCGTTGCGACGATAATCACGAAAAGAGTGTAGAACAGGTAAAAGGCGCAATGCTGAAAAGCGAAGATATCGCCACTATGAGTACTGTTTTTAAAGTTTTGGGCGAGCCGTCGCGAATGAGAATAATACTCGCGCTTATGGAATGCGAAATGTGCGTATATCATATAGCCGAAGTTGTAGACGGGCAGCAAAGCGCAGTTTCGCATCAACTTAGAATTTTAAAAGACAATAAAATAATTAAATCACGCAGAGAAGGTAAAAATATTTTATATTCCATAGCCGACGAGCACGTCGCGAATATTATCGAAATGAGTAAAAAGCATCTTTACTGTTAGGAGATATAAATGAAAGCAGTTATTCATCTTTCGGGTTTGGATTGTGCCAACTGCGCTCTCGAACTCGAAGAAAAATTAAAAAAAATCAGTGGCGTAAAATGTGTTTCGGTCAATTTCGTAAAGCAACGCATAAATTTAGAATGCGATGACGAAATCGTAGTAGAACGAGTAATCGATACCGCTTCGCGTTTCGAAGACGTAAAGGTTATTAAAAATCCTAAAACGACCGATAAAAAAGCCGCATTAAAAGATTATATCGTCGATATAATTTCCATTGCCGTATCGCTTGTGGTTTTTATCGCGGCGTTTATTGTTCCTCAAAAGTTTAAAATAGTAAAATATACGTTGTTTGCAATCGCTTATGCCGCGTCTTCTTATTCGGTTTTGTGGCAAACTATAAAAAATTTATCGCGCGGTAGAATTTTTGACGAAAACTTTTTAATGACGCTTGCGTCTATCGGTGCTATTTGTCTTTCGGAATATGCCGAGGCGGTAGAGGTTATGCTATTGTATCGCATAGGCGAATTATTGCAAAGCGTAGTTGTCGGCGCGTCGCGAAAATCTATCGCCGATTTAATGGATTTAAAGAGCGAAAACGCTAGCGTATTAACTGCCGACGGACACAAGAGCATTACTCCAGAAGAAATCGAAATAGGCGACGTAATGCTTGTAAAGGCAGGCGAAAAAATAGCCGTTGACGGCATAATAGTAAAAGGCGAAACTTCTCTCGATTGTAAATCTTTAAACGGCGAGGCGGAATATCGCGAAGTAGTCGAAGGCGATTTCGTGCTCGGCGGCTCAATAAACGCGGGCGGCGTTATAGAAGTAAAAGCCGAAAAGAAATATAAAGACAGTGCCGTTGCCAAAATTTTAGACCTTGTAGAAAATTCTACGTCGAAAAAGTCGCAATCGGAAAAATTCATAACCAAATTTGCGAAAATTTATACGCCCGTTGTATGTTTGGCTGCTATAATAGTAGCGTTTGTAGTACCGCTTTTTACGGGAAACAATTACGCCGATTTAGGCGATTGGGTTTATCGTTCGCTTGTGTTTTTGGTAATTTCGTGTCCGTGCGCGCTTGTAATTTCGGTACCGCTATCGTATTTTAGCGGAATAGGTTACGCGGCTAAACACGGGTTGCTGTTAAAAGGTTCTACCGCGCTCGATGCTCTTTCGAAAACAAAAATAATCGCTTTCGATAAAACAGGAACGTTAACTTACGGAAATTTTTACGTTTCGGGCGTGTATCCGCAAAAAGAAGGGATAAGCGAAAAGTATTTGCTGTCGCTTGCGACCGCGGCGGAAAATAAATCGTCGCACCCGATTGCCGAAGCGTTTAAAAACATAGAGTCGGCAGTCGATGCCGAAAACGTAAAAGAACTTTCGGGGCGCGGTATAATTTGCTCGGTAGACGGGGGCGAACTTATAGTAGGCAACAAAAAATTAATGAAAGAAAAGGGCGTAAAATTAAGCGACGTTATAACTTTCGGAACGATTATATTCGTTGCTTTAAACGGCGAATATCTCGGCTATATCGAAATAGAAGATAAAGTTAAAGAAAACGCGGCAAGCGTACTTTCGGCGCTTGAAAAATCGGGTGTTAAAAAAAGAGTTATGCTTACTGGCGATAATAAATCGCGTGCCGAAAAAGTAGCAAAATCAATCGGAATCGATAAAGCGTATTGCGAACTTCTTCCCGACGAAAAACTTAAAATAGCGCAAGAACTTAAAAAAGACGGGGCTTTGTGTTACGTAGGCGACGGGATAAACGACGCGCCCGTTTTAATCGAAGCGGATACGGGTATTTCGATGGGCGGAGTGGGGAGCGACGCCGCTATCGAGGCATCGGACGCGGTACTTATTTGCGACGATTTGTCGGTATTGCCGCTATCGCTGAAAATAGCCGCTAAAACGCGTCGTATAGTTATTGAAAATATCGTTTTTTCGATTGCTATAAAAATCGCTCTTATGGTTTTAGGACTGTTCGATATAGTGCCTTTGTATATTGCGGTGCTTGCCGACGTAGGCGTTATGATGCTTGCCGTTTTAAATTCTTTCCGTACTCGTACTGGATATAAAGAAAATGGCGGTAATAATAAAGCAAAGTATGAACAAAGTTGCGAGTGCGAGCATTGTAAAATCGAGAATGAGTTTAAAAATTTAGATTGCGAGAACGATTGCAACGCGCATAATCATAAAGGCGAGCAAACTTGCGATTGCCGTTCGCTTAAACACGAGGACGAGCAAACTTGCGAGTGCGAGCATTGTTGCAATCATACTAATAAATCTAACGAGTAAAGTTTCGATTGTAAATATAGGCATATTGATAATTTTATTGAAAAATACAAGTTTTTACGGTAAAAATAAAAAGTAATTAAAAGTTGCTTTTCTTATTGTTTTGTTTGTGATATAATAATGTCGATTAAATTATACGCAAATCTTTAATTAAAACGCGATAAAATTATGGGATATATAAATATTTCGTAATTTTTTTGCGTTTGCGATAAATGAAACGATTAGGAGATTTACTTATGCTTAAAGATATAATCGAGCAGGGTACGCGAAAACAAAAGGCGGATTTCGTTTTAAAAAACGGGAAATTCGTAAATGTATTTACGGGCAAACTTATGTCAGCCGATATTGCGATATGCGGCGGTAAAATCGTAGGGTTCGGTAAATACGACGGAAAAGAAGAAATAGATATTTCCGGTAAAATCGCTTTGCCGGGGTATATCGACGCTCACGCGCATATCGAAAGTTCGCAACTTTCTCCCGAAGAATTCGCAAAACTCGTAGTTCCTCGCGGCACGACCACTATGATTGCCGACCCGCACGAAATAACCAACGTTTGCGGTATAGACGGCGCGAAATATATTGTAGACGGCGCGGCTAAAACTCCTCTCGAAGTTCACGTTATGCTTCCGTCTTGCGTACCTGCAACGCCGTTTGAAACGAGCGGTGCGGTGCTTTCGGGTAGCGAAATCGAAAAATATATAAACGAAGAGTATTTATACGGTTTGGGCGAGTTTATGAACTATCCCGGCGTTATTTATACCGATTCAGACGTCGTTAAAAAACTCGAAGCGGCAAACGATGCAGGTAAAGTTATCGACGGGCATGCGCCTAATACGTCGGGCGAAGAATTAAACGGCTATATCGCAACGGGTATAAAAACCGATCACGAATGCGCGTCGGTAGACGAAGCGCGCGCAAAAGTAAGCAAGGGTATGTACGTTCATCTTCGCGAAGGTTCGGCTACTAAAAACGTTGCCGAAAACATTAAAGCCGTCGATATTTTTAATATGCGTCGTTTCCTTTTTTGTACCGACGACAGACACGCCGCGGACCTTGTCGCGAACGGGCATATCGACAATGCTTTAAGAGTTGCTGTGGCAAACGGGTTAGACCCTGTTTGGGCGGTTACCATAGCAACGTTAAACGCTGCCGAATGTTATAATTTGCGTTGGAAAGGCGCAATAGCACCTGCGTATGATGCCGATATAGTAGTTGTAGACGATATTAAAAATTTTAACGCTAAACTCGTTATCAAGGCAGGTAAACTCGTTGCGAAAGACGGTAAGCCGCTTTTCGAAACGGAAAGAGTATCTTGCGACGCGGTAAAGAACACCGTTCGCATAAAACCCGTTACACCTTGCGATTTTAAACTTGCGTTAAAGGGTAAAAAGGCTAACGTTATTCGTATATTAAAGGGCGGCGTGGTTACCGAAAAGGTTGTAAGAGAAGTCGAAAGTTTAAACGGCGACGTCGTGGTAAAAGGAACTAATCTTTTAAAACTCGCGATAGTCGAACGTCATCATAAAACGGGTAATATAGGTAAGGCTCTGTTAGAAGGTTACGGGCTTAAAAACGGCGCAATCGCGCTTACTATTTCGCACGATAGTCATAATATAGTCGTTTTGGGCGATAATAACGAAGATATGGCGCTTGCCGTAAAAGAAATAGAACGTATCGGCGGAGGTATGGTTCTTATCGACGGCGGAAAAGCGTATTCGTTGCCTTTGGATATTGCGGGGCTTATGTCTTCGCTTCCTGCCGAAGATTTCGTCGAAAAATCGGAAAAACTTTTAGAACACGCTTACGCTATGGGAGTAAATCGCGATTACGAAGCGTTTATGAGCCTTTCGTTTATGGGGCTTGCCGTAATTCCCGAACTTAAACTTACCGATAAAGGTCTTTTCGACGTGAATAAATTCTCGTTTATAGATATTAATGCCGATTAATATGGATAATATAATTTTAATAGGTATGCCCACGTCGGGAAAGAGCAGTGCCGGCGTGCTTTTGGCAAAAACCGTAGGATACGGTTTTATAGATACCGACCTTTTGATACAAAACGAACAAAAAAGACTTTTATGCGATATAATCGCCGACGTCGGCGTCGAAGAATTTATTAAAATAGAAGAAAAGGTAAATTCTTCGCTTTGGGCGAAAAATTGCGTTATCGCTACGGGCGGCAGCGTTATTTACGGCGAAAAAGCGATGGCGCATTTAAA
>CAYTNZ010000086.1:0-4763 GCA_964439285.1 uncultured Clostridia bacterium
TCTTATTTTACGGCGACGGCAAAGTCGCGAAAATTGGTGGAGATGATCGGACTCGCAAGGAGCATCAGCGACGGAGCAGCGATTGTTCGCTTTTAGCGCAATCGCGTCACGTTATTTCGGCAATTACGATTATGTAGCGAAATAGCGACGAGCGAACGCAAAAAATAAGAGAGAAAAGCATAAACTTTTCTCTCTTATTTTACGGCGACGGCAAAGTCGCGAAAATTGGTGGAGATGATCGGACTCGAACCGACTACCTATACGTTGCGAACGTATCGCTCTACCGGGTGAGCTACATCCCCGAATTCAATTTACTACATTATATATAAACTTTTTAAATTTATCAAACGTTTTAACGCAAAAAAATAAAATTTTTCATATTTTTTAATTCTAACACAATCTTTTTTACGAATAAAGAATTGTTTTTATGATGAAACTATTAACGGTTATGCTATTTATAAAATTTTTAGCCGTTTATCTGCCTTTAATCATAATTATAATTGCCGCGGTTAACATAACATTTTTAACCGAACGCAACGCACGCATAGTAAAAATAATTTTATTCGCGCTTATGGTATCGAGCGGTATTGCAAAACAAATTTACGCCTTATTTACCGAATACGACCTTTGGTATTTGCCACTACATTTTTCGTCCACTTTTTATATCTCGATAGGTTTTAGCGTTTTCGGCAAAAATAAGGTTGCTCATTTAGGCTCGACAATTTTATTAATAGGCGGATTTATTATGTTTTTTATGATTTTAATAAATCCGGTTGCAGTGCTCGGCAACCTTTCGTCGATTTTCATATCCCCCGTTTCGTTTCACGGATATTTTTATCATATGATTGTAATATTTCAATTTTTTATTATGTTATTTCGCAAAGAATATATCCCTAAAAAATACGACTCGTTTCTATTTATGTTATTCACTCTGTTATGGAGTGCGATTGCAATACCTGCGGCATTTATTTTACACGCCAATTATATGGGAATTTTAAAATCTTATATCCCGTTTTTAGAATTTTTAAGAATAAATTTCGGCTATCCGATATACTTTTTAACCTATTTTTTATGCGTATTTATTTTATCTTCTTTTTTGGTTTTTATTATGTATTCGATACGAAAAAAAAGCGAATAACAGTTTAAAAACGGCGACTCTACCGACGGTAGAGTCGCCGTTTTTATTCGTAGAACGCCGCAACGCAACAATAGAGCCGATTTCGTTGATTTTTTAAAAAAAGTTACATAAAATAGTAAGCGTGAAATTTAAATTATAAAAACGCATATCTGCCCAGCGTAACCGCGATTACAGATTTTATCGCGAATTTATACGAATTTATAATATTTATTTTAAAATCGCCGTTATATAAGCCGACGTATAAACATTTTATTTTATAAAAAATATTTCATACAAAATTTCAACTTAAAACAAAACTTATTGTTTAAAATAAGTATTAATTTATAAAAACAGGTCAATAAAATACTAAAACACGGAGATAAACAATGCAAAACTATATTCTTTGTTGCGGCTCAACGGTTGATTTAACGCACGAACATTTAAAAAGCAGAAACATAGAGTACATACCCTTCCGTTTCTTTTTAGGCGACACCGAATACGTTGACGATTTAGGTCAAACCTTACCTTACAGCGAATTTTACGCAAAAATGACGGAAGGGGTAATAACCAAAACTTCGCAAATAAATCCCGAAGAATACGAAGCATTCTTCACACCATTTTTACAAAACGGAAAAGACGTTTTATACGTTTCGCTCTCGTCGGGGCTTTCGGGTACGTACAATTCGGCTCTTATAGCGAAAGAAACGCTTTCAAAGCAATTTCCGGACAGAAAAATATTCATAGTCGATTCTCTCGGCGCCAGTTCCGGCTACGGACTTTTAATGGATACTCTCGCAGATTTACGCGACGAAGGAAAAACGATAGAAGAAGTTTTCGAATGGGCAGAAGAACACAAAACCGAGATACATCATTGGTTTTTTTCGACCGATTTAACCTATTACGTAAGAGGCGGAAGAATATCGAAGGCAATGGGTTGGTTCGGAACTATTTTTAAAATATGTCCTCTTTTAAACGTTAGCAGCGATGGTAAACTCGTTCCGAGAAGAAAAATAAGAACAAAACAAAAGGTAATTCAAGAATTAGTAAAATGCATGGAAGAATATGCCGAAAACGGCACCGATTACAGCGGAAAATGTTATATTTGCCATGCGGCGTGCATTGACGACGCCAACGAAATAAAACGCCTTATAGAAGAAAGATTTCCCGCTCTTAAAGACAAAGTAAAAATTTTCGACATAGGCACTACCATAGGCTCGCATTCGGGTCCCGGAACGGCGGCGGTATTCTTTATGGGCACTAAAAGAGTTGATTAACAACGTTTAAATAAACAAATAAAATCGGCGTAAAGGCAAAACCTTTACGCCGATTTTATTTATATCTTCAATACTCTAAACTGTAATCGAAAATTATATTTTGATTAAAAAAGTTATTTATTATATCCGTTCGGATTTTGACTTTGCCAATTCCATTGGTCGCGACACATTTCTTCTATTCCGAATTTTGCTTTCCAACCGAGTTCTTTTTCCGCTTTATCGGGACACGCATAGCAAGCCGCTATATCTCCCGCCCTTCTTTCGCAAATTTCGTAAGGCAACGTTTTGCCGCAAGCCTTTTCAAACGCGTGTATCATATCCAATACGCTATATCCTACGCCCGTACCGAGATTGTAAACGTGAACGCCGCTTTCTTGACATTTTTCAATAGCCGCGATATGCCCTAACGCTAAATCTACGACGTGAATATAGTCGCGTACGCCCGTGCCGTCTTGAGTAGGATAATCGTTGCCGAAAACATTTATTTTTTTAAGTTTTCCGCTCGCCACTTGCGCCACGAAAGGCATTAAATTATTAGGAATACCTTTAGGGTCTTCGCCTATTTTACCGCTCGCGTGAGCACCTACGGGATTAAAATATCTTAATAAAATAACGTTCCATTCGTTATCCGATTTATATAAATCGGTCAAAATGCCTTCGAGATAATATTTGGTCGCGCCGTAAGGATTGGTAACGCCGCCCGTTTTACTCGTTTCGTAAAGGGGTAAACTTTCGGGAGTACCGTAAACGGTTGCAGACGAAGAAAAAACTATCTTTTTAACGTTATGCGCGCGCATGGTTTCAAGCAAAACGAGCGTTCCGTAAATATTGTTATCGTAATATTCCAAAGGAATTTTACAACTTTCGCCAACGGCTTTAAGTCCTGCAAAATGTATTACCGAATCGAAATTATTTTCAGAAAATATTTTTTCGAGTGCGTCGCGGTTTCTTATATCGGCATTATAAAACTTAACGTTTTTACCGGTTATTTCTTCAACTCGCACAAGCGCTTCTTCGCACGAATTCGAAAAGTTATCAACAACAACCACTTCGTAATCTCTTTGCAAAAGTTCTAAAACGGTATGACTTCCTATAAACCCCGCTCCGCCCGTTATCAATATTTTTTCCATATAAAACTCCTTATAATTTTTTAACGGTTACGCCGTCTTCGATAGAAGTTTCGTAAAAGCTCGCGCTGTAACCGATTTCTTTTTCATAAGCAGCGCCTACTTTTTCGATAAATTCGTTAACGCATTCTTTTTCGACAATGCTTATAGTACATCCGCCAAAACCCGCGCCTATCATACGAGCGCCGATACAGCCCTTTTGCTTTCTTGCTATATATGCCAACGCGTCGAGTTCTTTACCCGTTACCTCGTAAAGTTTACAAAGACTGTCGTGCGATTGATTAATAAGTTCGGCAAGCGTTTTTATATCGCCGCATTTAAGACTTTCTGCCGCTCTTTTTACCCTGTCGCATTCGTTTACGACGTGAGTTGCCCTATTTAAAACTTTGCCTGAAAGGCAATTGGTTTTTTCGAGCATTTCGGGCGTAACGTCGGCAAGACAAGTAATTTCGGGATACACTTCTTTTAATTTTTCAAGAGCGATTTCCACTTCTTCTCTACGCTCGTTATACTTACTTTCGACAAGAGCGTGAGGTTTATTGCAATTTGCGACTACCATCGCGTAATTTTTAAGTTTTAAAGGCACGTATTCGTATTCGAGCGTTTTGCAATTTAATAAAAGCGCGCTGTCTTTTTTACCCATTGCAGATGCGAATTGGTCCATAATTCCGCAATTTACGCCGCAATACGTATTTTCGGCTTTTTGGCAAAGTTTTGCCATCTCTACAAGGTTATATTCATTGCCCGCAATTACGTTTAAAGTTACGGCGGTCGCAACTTCTATAGCGGCACTCGAAGAAAGCCCCGAGCCGTACGGAACGCTACACGAATATAAAATATCGCAACCGACGAGATTATAACCGCTCTCTTTTAAAACAAACGCGACGCCTGCCTGATAATTGCCCCATTTTAAATTTTTATAATCGGCAAGTTTGTCTATGTCAAGACTAACCTTTACATTTAAACTGTCGGCATAAATATTTATAAAATTACTGCCGTTAGGGCACGCAAGAGTAGTACATTTTAAATTTAACGACGCGGGAAATACTCTGCCGCCGCAGTAATCGACGTGCTCGCCTATTATATTTATTCTACCCGCCGCAGTAACTTCGAGCGAAGGCTCTTTGTCAAATATGCTTTTAAACAACTCTTGTGAATTCATAATCCGTTCCTTTTTCGATATCCTTTTATATTTTTAAGATAAAATCAAATGTTTACTTCGTAATGTGAATGACCGCATTTTTT
>CAYTNZ010000087.1:0-4386 GCA_964439285.1 uncultured Clostridia bacterium
AAAACGAATTGAAAAATTTAATGCGATTTAAAAACGTTTGCGTTTTATAAATAATTTGGCTCTGTGTCAAATGTTGGGGGGGATAAAAAGAAAAAAGTAAAAAAATCGGCTACCGTAGGGCAGCCGATTTTAATTACTATCACAAAATATATTGTTTAATTACGCTCTTTCTACTTTGTCGCTTTTAAGACAACGCGCGCATACGTAAGCAGACTCAACTTTACCGTCTTTTACGATTTTAACCTTCTGCACGTTGGCTTTGAAAGTTCTTCTCGTTTTGCGGTTACTGTGGCTTACGTTATTACCTGCTGTCTGACCTTTCTGACATACACTGCAAACTTTCGACATATTGAACACCTCCACGGTAAGTAATCATATTTTAAGCGCAAAAAAACGCTCCGCTCTAAACGAGCATTAGTATCTTATCAAAATATGCAAAAAAAATCAATTATTTTTACCCTGTTTTTAATTAAAAATTATTAAATTTAAAAAAATTAGCCGTAGTGTAACATAATTCTCTTGCAAAATCAATCAAAATAGTATAAAATGTAATATAGATAGGAGTACTACTATGTCAGTAAAAACGAGCAACGCTTACGGAAACATCTCAATATCCGATATGGCTATAGCAAAAGTCGCGTCGCAAGCGGCGTTAGAATGTTATGGTATCGTCGGCACGGTTTCGCGCCGTTTTACAGACAGCCTTTCCGAACTCTTCGATAAAGAATCGCAGGGGCGAGGAGTCAAGGTTACGACCAACGGCGACCGTATTTATATAGACGTGTTCGTCATCGTCAAATTCGGCGTGTCTATCAACGCCGTTGCGGAATCTTTGAAAGAAGGCGTTAAGTACAGAGTTGAGAAATTTACGGGTATGATAGTTGACACGGTCAACGTAAACATTATAGGGGTGAAACTTTAGGTGAGAGCGAATTATAAAATAAACCTGTAGGTTACAACCCTTAAATTCAAGGAGATTTCTTTTTCATGCCGAAAACAATTACTAACGCCGATTTCAGAAAGATGATTCTTTCGGGAGCAAAGGCGCTTGAGATAAATAGAGCAAAAGTTGATGCTTTAAACGTATTCCCCGTTCCCGACGGAGATACGGGTACGAATATGTCGCTTACAATTCAGTCCGCGGTTAAAGAACTCGGGCTTTGTATGTCGAACAGATTGCCTGAAATATGCGACGCGGTTTCAAAAGGCGCTTTAAAAGGCGCGAGAGGAAATTCGGGCGTTATATTATCGCAATTATTCCGCGGTATATGTTCCGAAATTAAAAAATGCGACGAAATTACGATAAAAGTATTTGCAAAAGCAATGGAAGCGGGTACGCAAGTAGCGTACAGCGCCGTTTCGAAACCCAAAGAAGGCACTATTTTAACGGTCGCAAGACTAATGAGCGAATACGCCAAACAGAATGCCGGAAAGTTTAAAGGTTTTAACGAATTTTTAGAAGCGGTTATTCAAAAGGGCGAAGAAGCACTCGCAAAAACCCCCGAACTTTTACCCGTTTTAAAAAAGGCGGGCGTAGTCGATTCTGGCGGTATGGGACTACTTTGCGTATATAAAGGATTTTTGTCGGTGTTAAAAGGCGAAGAAATCGACGAATCTTCCGTTTACGAAGTGCAAGAAACCAATCCCGACGACGTATTCGGCGACAATTCCGATATTATAAATCTCGATTTAGGCGAAATAGAGTTTGCGTATTGTACCGAGTTTTTTATAATAAATTTAAAAAAGAAAACTACGCTTGTAGATATAGACAAGTTAAAAGAAAAACTTATGACGATAGGCGACTCGGTTATTTGTATAGGCGATTTAGAACTCGTTAAAGTTCACGTTCATACGAATAATCCGGGAATTGCTCTTTCGTCGGCGGTTGAACTCGGCGAACTCGACAGAGTAAAAATCGAAAATATGCTCGAACAAAACAGAGAACTCAAAGCAAAACGCGAAGCCGAGAAAAAAGAAATGGGTATGCTTGCGATTTGCGCGGGCGACGGCATTTCGGATATATTCAAAGATTTGATGGTAGACAGAGTTATCGAAGGAGGACAAACCATGAACCCTTCGGCAGCCGATATCGCCGATGCCGTTCAAAGAATAAACGCCGAACACGTTTTCGTGTTCCCCAACAACAAAAACATCATACTTGCGGCAGAGCAGGCTAAAGCGCTTGTAGAAAACCGCAAAATACACGTAATTCCGTCAAAGAACATACCGCAAGGTTTTGCGGCTGCGCTTGCGTTTAATCCCGACGCAACGAGCGAAGAAAACAAGACGGAAATGATACACGCGCTTGACAACGTAAAAGCAGGTCAGGTAACCTATGCCGTACGCGATACAAACATAAACGGTTTTCAGGTTAAACAAGGGGATATTATCGGGTTAGACAATAAACGCATTCTTGCCAAGGGCGCAAACGTAAACGACACCGTTTTATCGCTTTTGCAAAAGTTGAAAGACAGCACGCACGAGATAATCACGCTCTATTACGGTAAAGACGTTAAAGAGGAAGAAGCAGAGGCTCTCGCCTCTAAAGTTTCGGAAGCGTATCCCGATTGCGACATCGATTATCATTACGGCGGACAGCCTATTTATTACTATTTAGTATCTTTAGAGTAGTACGAAAGCGGGGAAATTATCTCCGCTTTTTTTAAAATTTAAACGCAATATATTATTTTAAGCGTTAAAACGAGTATTCGTTTAAAATTTTGCACATATATTGCGTCGTTTTTAAACAAGAGGATTTTTATGTTGCTTACTTCGGTTAAGGGTATTTCGGATAAACGTCAGAAAGACTTTAACAAACTTAATATTTTTACCGCCGAAGACCTTATTCGTTTTTTTCCGAGAAATTATCTCGATTTAACGCATACCGTTTCGCTTTTCGAGTGTTACCATAACGACGTGGTGCTGTTATCTTGCCGAATAATTTCCAATCCCGTATCGGTTGCCGCCGGCAGACGACCTTTTGTAAAAGTTTGGTGCGCCGATGAAAACGGCGAACGCTTTTCAGCCATGTGGTTTAACGCGTTATACGTTAAAAGCAAGTTGATTTGCGGCGAAGAATATCTTTTTTACGGCAGAGTTCAAAATAAATACGGCACGCCGCAAATGATAAATCCGACGTTCGAGCCGATTGATAAAAATTATCGTTTAAAAGGCATCGTGCCGGTATATTCGCTGAGCGGAAATTTGGCTCAAAAAACGGTGCGCGACTGTATTTTAGACGCTTTAAAAAAATGTCCGCCCGTAAGTGCGATACCTTATCCGTTACAAAAAAAATATAGGCTTTGCGATTTAGAAAAGGCGTATCGTAACGCGCATAATCCTACTTCTTTCGACGAAAAAGACAAAGCCGCCGAACGAATCGCGCTCGAAGAGTATTTTTTGCTTATTTCGGCGTTTAAAGTTATTAAAGGCGATAAAGAGCAAGCAAGAACAAGGCGTTATTCTTGTACGGCGGAAGATATAAAAAAATTTTCAGAGCGTTTTTCTTTTTCGTTTACCGACGGGCAAAAAAACGCGGTTAACGTAATTTATAAAAATCTTAACTCGCCGACGGGTATGAACAGGCTTTTGCAAGGCGACGTGGGTAGCGGAAAAACGGCAGTTGCGCTTTGCGGCATTTATATGGCGGTAAAAAGCGGTTATCAGGCGGCAATGCTTGCTCCGACCGAAGTTTTAGCCGAACAAAACTATAAACTTTTATGTAAATATTTCCCCGAATATAAAGTTTGTTTTCTTTCGGGTTCGTGTACCGTCAAAGAAAAAAAAGCTATAAAACAATCGCTCGCACTCGGGGAAACTGATATCGTTTGCGGAACTCACGCCGTTATACAAAACGACGTCGTTTTTAAAAATCTTGCTTTTTGCGTGTGCGACGAACAGCATCGTTTCGGCGTTGCGCAGCGCAGCGCGTTATCCGAAAAAGGCGAAGGGGTAGACGTTTTGGTTATGAGCGCAACTCCTATACCTCGAACTTTATCTCTTATCTTTTACGGCGATTTGGATATTACCGAAATTAAAGATAAACCTAAAGCGCGCGCGCCCGTTATAACTTCGATTATTCCCGAAAGAAAGTATAACGATATGCTCGAATATATCGGTAAAGAAGCGAAAAAAGGCAATCAGAGTTACTTTGTGTGCCCTAAAATAGACGAGGACGAAGAAGGCTCTGTCATGAGTGTTACCGAACTTTATAACGAACTTAAAAATCGTTTGCCGAGCGTTAAATTCGCGCTTTTGTACGGCAAGATGAAAGATAAAGACAAAACTGAAATAATGGCTGATTTTAAGGCTAAAAAGTACGATTGTTTGGTGTCTACCACGGTTATCGAAGTAGGTATCGACGTTCCCGACGCAACTATTATGGTT
>CAYTNZ010000087.1:4396-4697 GCA_964439285.1 uncultured Clostridia bacterium
TTATATATAACGCCGAGCGTTTCGGGCTTTCGCAATTGCACCAGTTGAGAGGACGTGTAGGCAGGGGCGAAAAACAAAGTTATTGTTTTTTACTTTCGGGTATGGAAAGCGAAGAAACGCGTGCAAGACTTTCGGTTATAAAAAACAATGCCGACGGCTTTAAAATAGCCGAAGAAGATTTAAAAATGCGCGGCAGCGGCGACTTTTTCGGAACTCGCCAAAGCGGTAAATTCATAAACGATATTCGTAACTTAAAATATTCGCCCGAAGTTATTTTTACCGCAAAAAAGTTGTGCGACGA
>CAYTNZ010000088.1:0-4688 GCA_964439285.1 uncultured Clostridia bacterium
CAAAATATACGGCTTTGTTTTTTATTATCGAAGATATAACTTCGCTGCCGCGTTCGCCTTTGCCTATCATTCCTTTTAATCCCAAATCGAGAAGTTTAGGGGTAAACGAGTCCATTCTTGCGCTTGTGGTAGGTCCGCAACTGCCGCATGGTTTATCGTTCGGCGCGGGGCAAGGGCCTGCGTAATATACGGTTTCGCCTAAAATAGAAAAGGGAAGTTCTTTTTTAGCGTCTATAATTTCGCAAATACGTTTATGCGCGCAATCTCTTGCCGTAAGTAAAGTACCCGAAAGCAAAACGCTTTCTCCTGCTTTTAAATTTTCTATATCGTATTCCGTTAAAGGTAAATTTATTTTTTTCATTTGAAATATCCTTAAAAAGCAAAGTATTATGCCACGCATAAAAGGAAAAAAGTTTGTAAATATTTACAGTTTAACGCTTGCCGAACGCATACAGTGGCATTGAATATTGACCGCGACGGGAAGCCCTGCTATGTGGGTAGGCATAATTTCGCAAGAAACGCCGAGTGCGCTTATTTTTCCGCCGAAACCTTGAGCACCTATATTAAGCGCGTTTATTTTATCTAACGCGGTTTTTTCGATATACGCAACGTCGGCTCTTTCGTTAAATTTGCCTATTTCTCTTGTTAATGCTTTTTTCGAAAGATATGCGCAAGAATCGAAAGTGCCGCCTATTCCTACGCCCACGTAAACGGGCGGACACGGTTTGCTGCCTGCAAGTTTAACCGTTTCGACAATGCAATCGATAATTCCGTTTACGCCCTGCGCCGGTGTAAGCATAAAAATACGCGACATGTTTTCGCTACCGAAGCCTTTGGGAATAAAGGTGATTTCTATATCGTCGCCGTCTACTATATTAGTGTGAATAATCGCCGGCGTATTATCGGTCGTATTTACTCGGGTTATAGGGTCGCAAACGCTTTTGCGAAATTTAAAATCTTCGTACGCTTTTTTTACGCCTTTATTTACGGCGTCTGAAAACAGCGCGCCTTCGATACGTGCGTTTTGTCCGATATCGGCGAGAATAACGCTCATACCCGTATCTTGGCATACGGGCATATTTTCCGCTTTTGCGATTTTTGTGTTTTTTAAAAGTGTGCTAAGGGCGAATTTTGCGCTTTCGTTCGTTTCGCAATCGAGCGCCGATTGTAACGCTTTTTCGCAAGATGTGGTAACGCTTAAACACGCTTTTTTGGCAAGTAGGTAAACGGCTTGCTCTATTTGTTCCGATTTTATAATTTTCATACGTTTATTATATCAAAAAAAATTAAAAAAGGAAAAGATTTTTATTTACTTAAATTTTAAATTATTATATAATTGTAAAAGATATGGAAAATAATCAAAATAATTTTAAGACAAAACTTTTAAATCAGGCGAAAACCGCGACGGGCGGACTTGTTTATTCCGCTACCATTTGCGGTATGGCTGTTATAAGCCTTTTGTTTTCTATTGCGATTACGTCGGTTGCCGCATCGCTCGAAACTACCATAGACGTTCTTTCCGAAAAAAATTGGTATAAATACGCGTCTTATATTTTATATCAAATAGTTTTCGTCGGAATCATAGTTGTTTTTTCGTTAATTTATAAACAAAAGCCTTCTAAATACGGTTATCGTAAAACGAGTCCTAAATACTTTATTATAGCGTTGGCGCTTGCGTTCGGGTTATTGTTCGGGTTAAACAATTTAAATAATTTTTTTGCCGAAACGCTACAAAAAATCGGCGCTACTTTACCTGAAACGTCGCTACCTACTTTAACGAGCGGCGGAATAGCGGGCGTGCTTTTGGTGGTTGCCGTTTTGCCTGCTTTTTGCGAAGAAACGTTATTCAGGGGTATAATTTTAGATTGCGTTAAAGATATAGGAACGGTTGCCGCCTGTCTTTTAGGCGGATTGTTGTTTTCTATATTTCATCAAAATCCGTTACAGACGATATATCAGTTTATATGCGGCGCGTGTTTTACATTGCTTGCCATAAGGGCAGATTCCGTGTTTCCTACAATAGTTATACATTTTATAAACAATGCGGTTATTATTTTTAACGAGCGTTTCGGCTTTTTAAACGCAATGAGTGCAACCGCCGAAATTATAATTTGCGTGGTTGCCGCCGTTTTGCTTGTTTTATCGGTAGGGTATTTGGTGTTTTTCGATAAAAAAACAAATTTAAAAAAGCAAACGCCTATAAAGCCTTTTATATTATACGCGCTTGCGGGAATTATACTTTCGTTTGTTTTATGGATTGCGTCTTTTGCAACGTATTTTGCGTAAGGAGAATTATGAATAAAATAAATATAGTGTGCGTCGGTAAAATAAAAGAAAAGTTTTACACCGACGCAATAAGCGAATACGTTAAAAGAATGTCGCGTTTTGCGAAAATCAATATAGTCGAACTTTCCGAAAAAGAAAACATAGAAAAAGAAAGCGAGTCTATTATAAAAGCGTTAAAGGGATATAAAATAGTGCTTGCCATAGAAGGCGAAAAGACAGACAGTATAACTCTTGCAAAAAAGATAAAGGTGCAACTCGATAAAGGTAATGAACTTACCTTTGTAATAGGTTCGTCTTGCGGATTAGACGCAAAAGTTAAAAATCAAGCGGATTATCTTCTTTCTTTTTCGGATATGACTTTTCCGCATCAATTAATGCGCGTTATATTGTGTGAACAACTTTATCGCGCGTTTATGATTAACGCCGGCAGTGAATATCATAAATAACTTTTTATACTTACGGATATTTTAAAATTATCGAGTAACGGCTTAAAATTTTTTCGAGTAAAATATTATATGGACGTTCTCGATAAAGTTTATAATTTTTACAAAGAATACGACGGCGAAAAATTCGTTATAGGAAAAAGCGTTTTAAATCGCGACGTATTATGTGTTAAGTGCGGATATAAAGGTCCTAAAATTATAGTGCAATGCGCGATACACGCGAGAGAATGGATAACTTCGCTTTTAGCGTTAAAATTAATATCGAATTTTTCTTCCGATTGCATCGTGTATTTTATCCCCGTCGCAAATCCCGACGGGGTGGCTCTTTCTTTAAAAGGATTGCGTTCCGTTAATGAAAAAAGTAGAAAAGATTTTTTAAAAAATATAAACGGCAGCGATGATTTTTCGCTTTGGAAAGCAAACGCTGACGGGGTCGATTTAAACGTTAACTTTAACGCTAAGTGGGGCGAAGGGATAAAAAACGTGTTCGAGCCGTCGAGCGAAAATTACGTAGGCTCGCGTTTCGAGAGCGAACCCGAAACTCAGGCGCTCGTAAATTTTACAAGATTTATAAAGCCTGTCGCAACGCTTAGTTTTCATACCAAGGGTGAAGAAATTTATTGGTATTTTAATCAAAACGAAAAGAATTCACGGCGCGATTTAAAAATAGCGAAAGCGCTTGCCGTGGCTACCGGTTATAAAATAAAGTGTATAAGCGGCAGTGTCGGCGGATATAAAGATTGGTGTATAAGCGAGTTGAAAATTCCCGCGTTTACCGTTGAAGTAGGCGGTGATAATCTTTCGCATCCTATAACCGAAAAATATATAGACGATATTTACGATAAAAACAAATATATTATAAATACGCTATCGAAGGAATTATATGGAAAATAAAATAAAATTTATGAAAGCGGCGTTAAAACGCGCTCAAAAGGGATTATCGCAGGGCGAAGTTCCCGTAGGGGCGGTTATCGTATACGAAGGAAAAATTATTGCGTCGGGCTACAACAAGAGAACTAAAACGCAAATGGCAACTTCTCACGCCGAAATGTACGCGATAGACAAAGCGTGCAAAAAACTTAAAAGTTGGCGGCTTTGCGATTGCGATTTATACGTAACGTTAGAGCCTTGCCCTATGTGTATGGGGGCGATGTTAAACTCGAGAATAAGAAAACTTTATTTCGGCGCGTACGAACAAAAAGGAAGGTCGATGACAAATGAACTTGCCGCAAGCAATCTTTTAAATCATACCTTAGAAGTAGAGGGCGGGGTTTTAGAAAACGAGTGTTCCGAAATACTCAGCGGATTTTTTAAAAATATGCGATTAAGGACGAAAGAAAAGGAAAAAACGCAAGAATAAAAATTTTAACGTAAAATTTCGCTCAAACGATTGACTATTTAAGCGAAATTTTTTACAATATATATAGGTTTGTTTGTTTTACGAGGTAAATCGTAAATAAATAAACGCAGTAAGCGGTTTTGCAATGACCGCAAACCTTTCCGAATTGCAAAGTCCGGATACTCGGACGTAACAAAGCGACTGTAAAAATGGAGGTACATATGATAACACACGGCAACGAGATTAAATTGTTCGCCGGCAATTCGAACCGTCCTTTAGCGGAAGAAATTGCCAAAAAACTCAACACCGAACTCGGTGGAATCGAAGTGGGTCAATTCAGTGACGGTGAAATCAGCGTTCACATTGACGAAACCGTACGCGGCAGGGATTTGTTTATAATTCAATCCACATCGTGCCCCGTCAACGACAACTTGATGGAATTACTTATTATGATTGATGCGGCA
Organism: uncultured Clostridia bacterium; assembly: GCA_964439285.1. Classification (GTDB taxonomy): domain Bacteria; phylum Bacillota; class Clostridia; order Christensenellales; family Borkfalkiaceae; genus Borkfalkia. The sequence continues at coordinate 4,533 of CAYTNZ010000088.1, forward strand.
AGGAGAGCAAGTGCAGGACGTATTACCGCCGTTATGCCTTATTTCGGTTATGCTCGTCAAGACAGAAAGGCTCGCTCGCGCGATCCGATTACGGCAAAACTCGTAGCCGACCTTATTACCGCGGCAGGTGCCGACCGTGTACTTACAATGGATTTA
>CAYTNZ010000089.1:0-4674 GCA_964439285.1 uncultured Clostridia bacterium
CGTCTAATGGCGGAAAGTCGCAAAATCAAAGCGTAAATATATCAGAAATATTCGACATATTCGCTATATCTAAAAACGACGAAGGCGAAACCGTAATTGCAATAAACAATATTGCGGTTTCTAAAAGCGAGAGTTTATCGCTCGCGTTAACCGCTAAAAAAGCGGGAGAAATCGTTGTCGATACAGGTAAAACGTATATCGATATTTCGACTATTTCCGATTTGTTAAAAGACGTTTTAGGCGCGTATGCTTACGCCGAAACTGGTTACGAAATATCGGGCTCGGTAGGGCTTAAAGTATTAGGTATAAATCTCGATATAACGTTGCAGGTTAATCTTAAAATAGGACTTGACGAAAACGGCGATATTTTCTTAAACGTAAATTTAAAAGTTAATGGTTATAATAATGCGATTGCTATTGCAATGTGCGGAACTCAAGTTATAGTAAACGGCGATACCGAAACGGATATAACGATTAAAGGCGGAAACGTTTATATAACACGCGTTCAAAGTACCTATTGGGGAAAGAAAAATTGGCTTTCTTACGGATTTTTATCTGTGACGCCCGAATATAATTATCGTAAAATGACGCTCGGCGAATTCGGGGCGGACGCTATGAATCAAATTTTCTGGGCTTTGAATTTAAGCGACGGAATGCAAGATTTTATAGTCGAACAGATAGAGAAAAACGATGACGACAGCGTTTCTACTTATGACACGGGCGATATGGTTAAGTCTTATTCGCTTAACGATAACGTGTATAAGGCAGAACTTGATTTAGGCGCTATCGTAAACGATTCGGCGATAGGCGATTTGAGTATAAATATTAGCAGAGAGCAAACTAACGGACGCGATTATTACGATTTGACAAAACTTACTGGCAGTATAAAACTTGTATCCGTAATTACGGCAACCTTTACTCTCAATCATACGAGTATCGGAAATCCCGTCGATTTTTCGATAGTGGATACTAACATTTCAAGAGTGAACGAAAACGTACAATAAACCAAGTTAAAGTCTCGTAAAAATAAAACGGGGCTTTAATTATTGCGTGTTTTTGCCGATTACGCTTAAAAACACTTGCAAAAGAATGTTTTTTATGTTATCATATAGAAAATATAAAAATTAAACGCAGTGATGCGGAACAGTATTTTAAAAACGGGTTTTCAGAAAACCGTCGGGCGATGCGAGACGGTCAAAGGTTTTAAAAGAACTCACCGCGAGCGGTTTGCGCGAAAGGCAACGAGTAGAGCAAAACGGGAATCTCGCCGTTAAAAGAGAAGGATATGCGTATATAAAAAATACAAGTATCTTAAAGCGCGCGAATTTTATTCGCGAACAGAAGTGGTACCACGGAACTCGTTTCGTCTTCAAATAGATGATAACGAGTTTTTTTGTATGTAAAAAAATATAAACGCTTATAATTTGCAAAGCAGAGGAGTGAAAAATGCGTAATTTTAATCGCTATACTAAAATGTATAAAAAACCGCCGCAACGTTGTATGGACTGGGCGGAAAAAGACAGCGTTGAAAAAGCACCGGTATGGTGTAGCGTAGACCTTCGCGACGGCAATCAGGCGCTAATCGAGCCTATGAGTTTAGAACAAAAAGTAGAATTTTTTAAACTTTTATTAAAGATAGGCTTTAAAGAAATAGAAGTCGGCTTTCCTGCCGCGAGCGAAACCGAGTATACTTTTTTGCGTACGCTTATCGAAAATAATTTAATACCCGACGACGTTACCGTGCAGGTTTTAACTCAGGCGCGCGAACATATCATACGCAAAACGTTCGATGCCATTAAAGGTGCTAAAAACGTAATAGTTCACGTTTATAATTCAACGTCAATCGCTCAGCGCGAACAGGTTTTTAAAAAGAGTAAAGAAGAAATTTTAAAAATAGCGATAGAAGGCGCAACGCTTTTAAAAAAATTAACCGAAGAAGCGGGGGTGAATTATCGTTTCGAGTACAGCCCCGAAAGTTTTACGGGTACCGAGCCCGAGTACGCGCTCGAAGTATGTAACGCCGTTCTCGATATTTGGCAGCCTACCGCGGACAGAAAAGCGATAATAAATATTCCCGCAACCGTTGAAAACGCAATGCCGCACGTGTTCGCGCAACAAGCGGAATATATGTCGAAAAATTTACATTTTAGAGATAACGTGCTTTTGAGTTTGCATTCTCATAACGACAGAGGTTGCGCTATAGCGTCTACCGAACTCGGATTGTTGGCAGGGGCAGACAGAGTCGAAGGTACTCTTTTCGGTAACGGAGAACGCACGGGTAACGCCGATATCGTGGCGATAGCGATGAATATGTTCTCGCAAGGCGTAGACCCGAAACTCGATTTTACTTTTATGCCCGAAATTTGCGAAAAGTACACCGAATACACGCAAATGGAAGTATCGCCTCGTCAACCTTATGCCGGCGCGCTCGTCTTTGCCGCTTTTTCGGGTTCGCATCAAGACGCAATCGCCAAGGGTATGCAGTGGAGAAGGGATAATAATCTTTACGAATGGACCGTTCCTTATCTTCCTATCGACCCTGCCGACGTTGGTAGAGAATATCAAACGGACGTTATTCGTATCAACAGTCAATCGGGAAAGGGCGGCGTAGGCTTTATTTTGCAAGAGTATTTCGGAATCAATTTACCTGCAAAATTTAAAGAAGCGATGGGATATGCCGCAAAAGGCGTTTCGGATAAAGCGCATAAAGAACTCAAACCCGATGAAATTTATAAAATCTTTATAGAGCAGTTTGTCGAAAATCGTCAAGTTTTCGATATTTCGGAGTGCCATTTCAAGCAGATTGCCGAAGGTATCACGGCAACGGTAACGGTTAGTAAAAACGGTGAAACCGCCGTTGTTGAAGCGGACGGAAACGGTCGTTTAGACGCCGTTTCGAAAGCACTTAAAAAATATTTCGGAATTACTTATACTTTAACAACTTACGAACAGCGTGCGCTCGGCTTGCATTCGACGTCGAAAGCGGTGTCGTTTGTGGGGCTTGAAAAAGACGGCGTATATTATTGGGGCGCGGGAATAAACGAAGATATTATAAAATCGTCGTTCGAGGCGCTTACCGCCGCTTTAAACAATTTGCTTAAAAAGTAATTTATAATTCGGCTTTAAACGCTTTGCGTTGCCGAAAAAATTTAAAATATAAAAACAGGAGAATGTGATGGAAGATAACAACGTTCAAGAAAACACACAGGCTTGCGAAACGAGTGAAACATCTGAAATGCAAAGCGTAAAAAAGGGCGGCTTTACAAGTAAAATAGGTTTCGTACTCGCTGCTGCGGGTTCTGCTGTAGGATTGGGTAACTTATGGCGCTTTCCGTACCTTACGGCAAAATACGGCGGCGTATTTATTTTAGCCTATATTATTTTTGCGGTAACTTTCGGTTTTTCGCTTTTGATTTTAGAAATCGCGATAGGCAGAAAAACGGGTAAAGACGTAGTCGGCGCTTTCGGCGAATTGAACAAAAAAACCAAATGGTTCGGATTTTTCTCTTTGGCGGTGCCCGTAATAATAGTGCCTTATTATTGCGTTATAGGCGGTTGGGTGCTTAAATATCTTATAGCGTATATGAACGGTATGGGCGCTACCGGCGGACTTACCGCGGAATATTTTTCGTCGTTTATTTCGGGTTCGTGGGAACCTTTGATTTATTTTCTCGTTTTTGCTCTGCTTACTTTCGGCGTTGTCGTATTGGGCGTTCAAAAGGGAATTGAAAAGGTAAGTAAGGTGCTTATGCCTTTGCTTGCGGTTATTGCGGTTGCGCTCGCTGTATTCGTGTTATGTCAAAAGAACGCGTGGAAAGGTTTGGCATATATTTTTGTTCCCGATTTTTCTAAATTTTCGGGGCAAATGTTGCTCGATGCGTTAGGACAATTGTTCTATTCGTTGTCGCTTGCGATGTGTATTATGATAACCTACGGCTCGTATATGCGAAAAGACGCCGATATACAAAAGAGCGGTCGTCAAATAAGCGTTTGCGATACGTGCTTTGCTCTCGTTGCAAGTCTTATAATTGTTCCCGCTATATTTGCTTTTTCGGCTAATCCCGATGCGGATTTGGCAAATTCGGGACCTTCGCTTATGTTTATCACGTTGCCGAAGGTATTCGAAGCGTTTTCGTCGTTCGGTAACATTTTGGGTATATTGTTCTTTTTATTGGTGTTATTTGCGGCACTTACGTCGTCTATTTCGTTGTTCGAATCGATAGTTGCGGTGCTATGTAAAAACTTTAAATTAAAGCGTTTACACGCTTGTCTTATTGTGTTCGGGGTGATTTTGGCGCTCGGCGTATTGTCGTCGCTCGGGTTCGGACCGCTAAGTATGATTTCGCTCGGCGGAATGACTATACTCGATATGTTCGACTTTATAAGTAACAGCGTGCTTATGCCGTTGGTGGCAATAGGTACTTGTATAATTGCAGGGTACTTTATAAATACTAAACTTATAACCGAAGAAATAGGTTTAAAAGAAAAGAGCCGTAGCGAAGCGTATTTTAAAATTATGATTCGCTATATCGTTCCTATATGTTTGCTTGTAATACTCGCTTCGGGTATAATGAGCGTTATCTTGTAAATTAAATTTCGTTATTAAAATAAAGCCTTCCAAAAAATGAAGTGAACCCCAAAAGTTAGACAACTTTAGGAGGTTCACTTTTTTAT
>CAYTNZ010000090.1:0-1078 GCA_964439285.1 uncultured Clostridia bacterium
CTCATTTTAACTGCCATTTTTATATACCTCCAAAATTATTATATAATTTATAGTTCACGCAAATCTTTTCGTGCCGACGAAAATCTTTGCCGTGATTTTTATAAAGACCCCGCCGCACGCACTTTGTGCTATAGGCGTTTTCTCTCTCTTTGCGCGATTTTTTATGGCACACCGCATTTAATTGCGCACCGAATTCAATCCATTTTACCTTTTACATCATTCCGAACGGCAAGCGTTTGCCTTTTTTAAACTGTTTCATCATAAGTTTCGTTTGTTCGAACTGTTTTAAAAGTTGATTTATTTCTTGCACGCTCGTACCCGAACCCGCAGCGATTCTTTTCTTTCTCGACGAGTTTATGATAGACGGATTTTCGCGCTCTTTCATCGTCATCGAAAGTATCATCGCTTTAATACGCTCGATTTTTCTTTCGTCGAAATCGCTTTCTTTTATTTTAAGTTTGTTCATTCCGGGCATCATACCCATAACCGACGCTATGCCGCCCATTTTTTTAAGCGACTCGAATTGTTCGAGATAATCGTCGAGCGTAAAAGACGCTTCTTTTAACTTTTTTTCGAGTTTTTTAGCCTGTTCTTCGGTTACAGCCTCTTGCGCCTTTTCGATGAGCGACAACACGTCGCCCATTCCCAAAATACGCGAAGCCATTCTGTCGGGATAAAAAGGCTCTAAATCGGTAAGTTTTTCGCCTACGCCTATAAATTTAATGGGTTTGCCCGTAACGGCTTTAATAGAAAGACAAGCGCCGCCTCGGGTATCGCCGTCGAGTTTGGTTAAGATAACTCCCGTTACGTCAAGACGGTTATTAAACGTTTCGGCAACGTTTACGGCATCTTGTCCCGTCATCGCGTCTACCGTTAAAAGTATATCGTTAGGACTGACTTCGGCTTTGATATTTTCAAGTTCCGCCATAAGCGTATCGTCTATATGAAGTCTGCCCGCCGTATCGATAATTACCGTGTCGTAACCTAACGAACGAGCGTGCTCCACGCCTTGTTTTGCCGTTTTTACAGGATTTTGAGTGCCTTTTTCGAACACTTCGACACCCGCTTTTTGCCCTAC